>JAKJGA010000312.1 GCA_022704645.1 Spirochaetota bacterium | reverse complement strand
TCCGCTACGGCGGCGAGGAATTTGCAGCAATTCTGCCCGGCATTAATCTTGAGGCGGCTCAAAGAGTCGCGGAAAGAATAATTGAAAACGTCAATAATCTTCAGATAAAACATCCGGATTCTTCCGTATCTGAATTTGTAACCGTAAGCATCGGAGGAGCTGTTGCTCTGCCGTGCGCGGAATCGGAAATGACTGAAATTATTAAGAAAGCGGATGTTGCATTATATTCCGCTAAAAAGAACGGCAGAAACCGAATTGTTTTAGCAGAATCCGCTTTTTAAAACAATAGTAACTCCCTTGACACAATAATTATATTTTTTAATTTATCCTCAAGAGGTTATCATGCTTAATGTATCAAATTTAACTTTCAGATTTTCAAAAGAACCGCTCTTTAAAGACGTAAACATAAAATTCACACCCGGAAACTGTTACGGTCTCATCGGCGCCAACGGATCGGGCAAATCGACATTCTTAAAAATTTTATCAGGCGAACTCGAACAGAGTGAGGGTGAAATTCAGAAAAACCCGAAACATCGAATGGCCGTGCTGAAGCAGAATCAGTTTGAATATGACGAATGTACGGTTCTTGATACGGTCATTATGGGTTATAAAAAACTTTATGATATAATGAAGGAGAGAGAACTTCTTTATTCGAAGGAAGAACTTACTGAAAAAGAAGGAATGCGCGCTTCGGAACTTGAAGAAGAATTCGGTGAAATGAACGGTTATGAAGCCGAAACTGAAGCGGCTCAACTTCTTGACGGACTCGGTGTTCCTGAAGATTCGCATTATTCGCTTATGAAAGATCTTGAACCCGGAATAAAAGTGAGGGTTCTTCTCGCTCAGGCGCTTTTCGGTAATCCGGATATTCTTCTTTTGGATGAGCCTACAAACTATCTTGATCTTGAAACCGTTAAATGGCTTGAGAATTTTCTTGAGAAGTTTGAAAATACCGTTGTTGTTGTTTCGCATGACAGACATTTTCTCGACAGGGTCTGCACTCATATAGCGGATATTGATTACGGAAAAATTGAACTCTATTCAGGAAACTACTCTTTCTGGTTTGAGGCAAGCCAGCTTGCTCTTCGCCAGAAGCGCGATGAAAATAAAAAGACCGAAGATAAAAGAAAAGAACTTCTTGAGTTCATTCAGCGTTTCAGTTCCAATGCCTCGAAATCGAAGCAGGCAACAGCAAGAAAGAAGATGCTTGAAAAACTGAATGTTGAAGACATCAAGCCTTCATCGAGAAGATTCCCGTATGTTGCTTTTAAACCTGAAAGAGAATGCGGAAAAGCAGTTCTTGAAATTGAAAAACTTAATTATCCGTCAGAAAATCTTAAGGATTTCAGTCTTCTCGTTAACAGAAATGATAAAATTGTTTTTTTAGGCGATAATAAGGCGAGAACGGCTCTTTTTCAGATTTTAAATGGTGAACTGGAAGCCGAGTCTGGTGAATTTAAATGGGGAGAAACGATTTCGCGTGCATATTTTCAGAAAGAAAACACGCATCTTTTTTCAAATGATCTCAATATTATAGACTGGCTCCGTCAGTATTCTGATGACAAGGATGAGAATTTTTTGAGAAGCTTTCTCGGCAGAATGCTTTTTTCCGGTGATGATTCATTCAAAAAGGT
>JAKJGA010000075.1 GCA_022704645.1 Spirochaetota bacterium | reverse complement strand
AGTATTCATGAAGAATTCAGAAAAGAAATTATAAAGAAAAATTATTCAGGGTTGCTTTCTTTTTCAGGAAAACTGAAAGCATGTAAATATTTTTATTCCGATACAGATTTAATGAATGAACTGGGAATTCCAGCTTCCAGAAGAACTGCAAATGATATACTTATTCCTGATTCAATTTTAGATTATTTTAATGAAAAGGATGCACCTCTTAAGATTCTTGATGAAATGTTAATGCTTGACTATGATATAATATCGGCTTATGAATCTTTCATAACCGCAAAAGGTTTTAAATTTGCTCTTTTCAGGGAGTCAGTTGCAATTGTTTCGGATATTTTAAAATTGACCGGAAAGGAAGATGTCATATCCGTATTCGATAATGCTTCAGAGGATATTATTCTTATTAAGGAACTTAAGCGTATTCGTTATCCTTTGATGTCTTCACTTCTCGAAAAATCTGCTTCTCTTTCGGAAAGGTTCAGAAACGCGGGGATGAATCTGACATTTCCTCAGAATTTTGACGGGGGTTTTGCAGATATATCTATACGGATTAAAAAGAAAACAAAAGCTTCTGATTTTTTCGGAGCATGCGGAAAGTTGACGGATTCTGATATTGATGATATAATCGGTATTATATGAGTTCTAATGAATTTAAAAAATATTATGCGTCAGTTCTGACTAACGCAGAAAAAACCGGGTTTTGAATATGATTCTGACTATTTATACCGAAGCATTTTTTGATTCTGCTCACTTGATAAAGAATCATCCAGGCAAGTGCGCTTATCTTCACGGGCACACCTGGAAAGTATCTGTTTGGGTGAAAGGTGATTCCGCGCTGATTGATTCAAGCGGTATTCTGTGGGATTTCGGGAATCTTAAGGAAATTACCTATAAACTCGACCATAAGAATTTAAATGATATTATTGAAAAACCTACTGCTGAAAATATTGCACTGCTTATATATTCTGAATGTAAATCAGGCAATAACAGACTGGATTTTAAAGTCAGAGTTTATGAAAATGTTATTTCCAAAACATCATATTGCGAAACCGGCGATTTTTAATGAATTTTGAAATATGTGAAAGATTTATGAGCGTGAGCGGAGAGGCTCCGTTTGCCGGAGACCCGGTTTACATAATCCGCTTTTCAGGATGCAATCTGGACTGCTCTTACTGCGATACTCCTTACAGGGAAGAAATTAATGAGATTCTTACATTCGATGAATTAAGCAGTATTATTTTCAGTCAGATAAAAGATTATCCGAATTTAAAAATTCTTTTTACCGGCGGAGAGCCCCTATTAAAAAAACGTGCATCCGGAATTTATGAACTTATAAAATTATATCCCGATGTTGTTTTTATTATAGAGACTAACGGGTCTCAGAAAATTGACTTCGGTGCAGATAATGCGGTTTTTGTATGCGATATCAAGACGCCGTCATCGCTTGCCGGTGATTCATTTGATGAAAATAATATAAACTTACTTCAGCGTAAAGACTGCATCAAGTTTGTTGCCGCCGGAGAAGATCTGCCATGGATACTTGAAAAAATAAAAAATATACGTAATAAAAATAAAAATGTAAGGATATATTTTTCTCCGCAATGGGGCAAAATAAATCTGCAAGAAATAGTAGATTTTATTTTATCAAACAGACTTGATGCTTCTATTTCAATTCAGATTCATAAGATAATATGGCAGGCAGATAAAAGGGGAGTTTAATGGATAATAGTTACAGACATGATGATGCTCTTGTTCTTATGAGCGGCGGTCAGGATTCAACAACTTGTTTGTTCTGGGCTAAACAGAATTTCGCGAATGTACACGCAATTTCATTTTTTTATAATCAGAAGCATTCTGTTGAAACGAAATTTGCAGAGAAAATCTGCGCAGATAACAAGGTAAAACTTAAAACAGTCGATATATCATTTATCAAAGATATAGTTATATCCAATCTTTTCAGCGGCGGCGGAGATGTTGCGGTAGGGCATCAATTAGACAGTTCTGTTCCTTCAAGTTTTGTGCCTTACCGCAATCTGCTTTTTCTTACAGTTGCTGCCGGATGGGCGAGTACTCTTAATATCCGGCATCTTGTAACAGGAATATGCGAAACGGATTATTCAGGTTATGCTGACTGTCGGGATATTTTTGTTAAATCCGCACAGGTTGCGATTAATCTTTCAACCGATCTTAGCGGAAGAAATCTGGTCATTCATACTCCGCTGATGTGGCTGACAAAAGCTGATGAATTTAAGATGGCAAAAGATCTGGGAGTTCTTGATTACATTCTTAAAGAGACCATGACATGTTATAACGGATCCGATAAAAAGAATTATTACGGTATGGGATGCGGTACATGCCCTTCATGTGTTTTGCGGAAAAACGGATATGATGAATTTGTAAAAAAATACGGCAGTGTATAATGGATATTCTTCTTGGAAATAAGACCTCGTTTGATTTAGAATATTCTCCGGAAATTCTTTTTCCGATCGAAAGATCTGCCGCAAGAAAAAAAAACGGAATTAATAATACATTATTTAACGGTTATGATGTCTGGAATTCCTATGAATTCAGTTATCTAAATGATAGAGGAAAGCCGGAGAACAGAATTCTCAGATTGATATATCCATCTGATTCACAAAATATAATTGAATCCAAGTCGCTGAAGCTGTATCTGGGAAGTTTCGCCATGAAGCGCTTTACCGATGAGTCGGAAGTTAAATCATTGATAATATCCGATCTTTCAAAAGCTGTTGTTTCTGATAAATTGTCCATAGAATTTATTAAGCATGATGAGATCAATCCGGTAATTACAAAAATAGAAAATGCCCTTCTTATTGATGATATAGATGTGAAAATCGAAAAATATGATTACGATTCATCTCTATTGGAAACTGAAAATCTTCCGAATGAGAAAGAAACCAGGGTTTATTCTAACATGCTTAGAAGTCTTTGTCCTGTTACGGGACAGCCGGACTGGGCTACGATTTATATTGAATATGTTTCTGATAAAAAAATTACCGAATTGTCGCTTTTGAAATACATTGTTTCATACAGAAAACATCAGGATTTTCACGAGAGCTGCTGTGAGAAAATATTTTCTGACATCTATAATATACTGAATCCGTCAAATATCTGTGTTATGGCTTTTTATACACGGCGCGGCGGCATAGACATCAATCCATGCCGGTATTACGGAAAAAAACAGGAAAGATTTGATTTTAGATTCTGGCGTCAGTGAAATGATTATTTGAATTTTATAAGAATCATATTCATGCTTCGCAATAATTCAGAAACAGCTTCTTTCTCACTTTTACCGTTTGCTTTGATTATATGCATTGCATGCGGATTTTTATTTTCTATTACAGTTACGAGAGCGCCGATTTCAATTATTCCTTTTTCTATTGAAAGAGAATCGCCTTTAACTGAAAATATTTCTGACTGTGAAGAGAATTTGTAGATTCTTACTCTAACTGATATATCCGGACTTATGCCGAGTTTTTCAATATTGTCTTTAATAATCTTTTCAACAGAAGGTTTGTCGTCGGATAAAACTGTAACGTCTCCGGCAGATATATTACTGAAACCGGAAAATACAAATAATAGAAGAACATGACATATTTTCTTATTCATAGATATTAAAAGCAGCAGGTTTCCCTGCTGCTTTAATTTCACCAGTTGTCGTCCTGTTTGTCCAGGTATTTGTCTCTTACGTTTGCCATGATATCATCCACATAGAAGTAATTCCATTCAGCAAGTCTTCCTTTTCCTGCAGGTTTATACTGAAAACTTAAAATTTTCATCTGTCTTTTCTGAGAAAGAAATTTATCTTCCTGAGCTATTTCATTGGAAAGTTTTTTATGAAGTTTTCTCCAGCCAAGAAAATTCAGTTTATCAAAAACAAGCCTATGAACTTTTCCGTTTGCGTCCTGAAGAAGAAGTGACAATTCGCCAGAAAAATTTTTCCCATACACCCATATTGAGATGCTTTTGCAATGCTGGGTAATTATTAGTTCTTTTGGGGGTTTAATTACAACAACATCTCCATTTTTGCCGTATACCTTGATTCCAATGTATTTTTTTGAGTCCTTAATTGGAGCAGGATACTGATCCCTCGCCTGAAGTTCTGCTTTCTGATCTTTTGTTACAGAAATAGAAATATTTGAATTTGTCCACTGTGTAGTTTCGAAATCTTCAATCGTTATTTCTTTATATACCTGATCGCTGTCTACTTCTGCAGTAACTTTTTCCGTAGAAGCCGGTGTTGTTTTAGTATCTGCTTTATCCGCTGTATCCTGTGATAATGACGGAATTGAAACAACCGCAGAGAGCAAAAGCATAAATAATGCACGTTTCATCTGTAAACCTCCATTTATTGCCGTAACAAGATAGCTACATCCATTACATATATAAAAGACATGAATGCCTGATAATGTCAATAAATTCTTGAATCAAAGGACATGGAGTGAAAGAATGACTGAAAGGGGTTATTTCTGATAATGAAATATGTTATTGGCGTTTTTTTAGCCGGAATTATCATTTTTTCAGCCGAATCTGCATTTGCCGGAGAGAATCATTCATGGTTCTGGTTCATTTATGAAAAAGGAAGTGATGATTTGTCGTCATTTCGTACAATAAGACCTTTTTATCTCAAAAATACATATAATGACGGTTCGACATACACGGCATTTCTTCCGCCGGTTATAGCTTCAAACTACAAAAACAATCTGGGATATAAAAATCATTATTTTTTTTCACTTTCAGGCGAGACTTATTATAACCATTCTGGGAAAAAAGAAGATTATGATCTTGTTCTTCCGCCTGTTTTTTACGGCAGCGGCTCGGAAAGTAAAGACCGTTACCTTATGGTCTGGCCGATCGGCGGTACATTAAAGCAAAAACTCGGATATGATTACATTACCCCTGTTATTTTTCCGGGAGTAGCTTTATTTTTTCTTTACCCGCCCAGTTCAACTTTAATGATAGCGGCATATTGTCTTGCTTCTCTGATTCCTCTTTATACTGAATATGGTTATAAAGAATATCATGCGAAAGCTGTTCTCTGGCCGTTTTTTATGAAAGGCGAAGGCGGCGGTAGAAAATCTATAAGGATATTCCCTTTTTATGCTCATCATACAAAAAAAGGGTTTTATGACAGAAAATCATATTTTCTCATATATAATTACGGTGAAACTTATACGTCAAAGCGCACTTATAAAACATTTTTTCTCTTTCCTTTTTACGGAAAGAAATGGACTGATGACGGAATGGTGAAATCTACTACAATTCTCTGGCCTTTTTTTTCATGGGGCTACAATAAAATCAGGGGAGAAGAATCTCTGAATATGCCGTGGCCGTTTTTTCAAAAAGCTAAAAGCAAAAATCCGGATATGGAAAAGCTGATAATTTTTCCTTTTTACGGCAGATACCGTTACGGAACAAAGAAAACAGTTTTTTATACCCCTTTTTATTTCAGGCAGACAAAGGAAAACGGATATTTCCATTCAGACTATAAAGTCATCAGTTTTATTATCTGGAAATTCCACCGCGAGTACCGTTTTACCGAGCATCCTTATTACGGGAAGAAATGGGATTATTTTAAAATCTGGCCTCTTTTCCATTATGAGTCTAATGACCGGGGGGACAGGGATTTTTCTCTGCTTTCGATTTTCTTTTTCCGTGATCCTGACGGTTATGAGAGGCTTTATCTGCCGGTAGTTTCTCTTTTGGAATATCATAAGAGAAAAGATGTTTCGTCATTCGGTTTACTGTTCAGAACCTATTATCAGTACCGAAAAGGAAATTATTTCCAATGGGCAGTTCCGTTGATTGCAAATTATTCATCATATAACGGCAGGACGACTAATTTTTCATTTTTGTTTTCGTCATTCGGATATTTCCACGATGAAAGAGGACAGGGATTCAAATTATTCTGGATACCGATTATTACGGATTCCTCTGATAAAATTGTGTTTGATAATCCTCTTGAATCGGAAAAAATCTATATGCCGGTGACATATAGATTTAAAGATACCGTCTCCAATAACTTTTCTTTCGGGACGGCATTCTGATGCGTAATTCACCTTTTACAAGCTGGCTATTTCTGATTTGGGAGAATTTTATCCGTATTACCGAATTCTCTGGATACTCTCTTGTTTTAATTTTCCAGTCAGTTTGTTTTCTTCCGAAAGTTATTGAAAAAAGATCTGAAGTCGTTAAGCAGATGTATGCAGCAGGAGCAAAAAGTTTTCTTGTTGTAAGCATTGTAGCTTTTTTCACCGGAATGATACTTTCACTTCAGACCGGTCTTGAAATGAAAAAATTCGGGCTTGAAAATCTTATAGGACAACTTGTAGTAACTACTCTGACAAGGGAGATGAGCTCATTTACCACCGCGGTAGTTCTTATAGCATCAGTCGGATCATCAATCGCCGCAGAGCTTTCAACAATGAAAGTATCTGAAGAAATTGACGCACTCGAAATGCTTTTGATAAACCCAGTTAAGTTTCTTGTGATGCCTAGAGTAGTAGCTCTTGCGGTGATGTTTCCTGTTGTCAGTGTTTATTTTACTATAATGGGAACTATCGGGGGAGGGGTTGTTTCTTATTCACAGCTTTCTGTCGAATGGGATATTTATTGGAAAAGCTGTCTTTTGGGATTGAAGCTTAAAGCGGTATATGTCGGTCTTTTGAAATCTTTTTTGTTTGGAACAATGGTTGCTGCTATTGCTTGTGCAAACGGGCTTAAGGCTGAAAACGGAGTAGCAGGTGTCGGTCAGGCAACTCGAAATTCCGTAATCGCTTCTTTTGTAATGGTTCTGATAACCGGTTATTATATTACGGCGATATTTTACGGTGTGAAATGATACGGCTAGTTGATGTAACAAAACGTTTTGGGAAGAGACTTGTTCTCGATAATGTTTCGCTTGAAATAAAGAGAGGTGAAACACTCGTGATAATAGGTCAGTCCGGAATAGGCAAAACAGTTACCCTGCGCCATATCGGCGGACTTCTTGATCCGGATGCAGGTGAAGTCTGGGTTGATTCCGATCGGATGGATTTTGCAGATGACAAAAAAAAGGAACGTCTGCGCAGCAAGATGGGGTTTCTTTTTCAGTCGGGAGCATTGCTTAACTGGCTGTCGGTAAAGGATAATGTAGCTTTGCCTCTGATAGAACGTAAATTGTGCAAACCAAATGAAGTTGACTCTTTGGTTGAAGAGACGCTGGATTCACTTCAGCTTCTTGATGCTAAAGATAAAATGATAAGCGAGATTAGCGGAGGAATGAAAAAGCGCGCAGGTCTTGCAAGAGCTCTTGTTTCAAGACCGGATATAATTTTATATGATGAACCAACAAGCGGTCTTGATCCTGTTATGAGTTCTCTGATAAACAAGATTATCAGAAAGCTTCAGAAAGAATATTCTGTTACAAGCGTTGTCGTTACTCACGATATGAAAAGCGCATACGAAATCGGAGACCGTATAGCAATGCTGTTTAACGCGAAAATTATTCAGTGTGCAACACCTGATGAGATAAGAAAAACGGATAATCCGATAGTACGTCAGTTTATTGAAGGACTTTTGGAAGGTCCGATCAATGCGGAAAAGCAATAGGGGGAATTATGGCTGGAAGAACACATAATATAATTGTCGGACTTATGTTTTTATTTGCGGTTTTGGTACTGGGTTATTATACAATTCTGCTTAAGGATGAATTTTTTGAAGGTAAGCGTTATTACCGTATTCAGTCTGAATTTACAAACGGTTTCGGTATCAAAAAAAATGATCCGGTAAAAATTCTCGGCGTATATTCCGGGTCGGTTGAAAACGTAAAACTTAACGGGAATAAAGTTCTTGTTACTATGAAAATGTTTAATCAGTTTACTCTTTTTGAAAATTACAAAATCAAGGTTAAATCTGAAGGCTTTATGGGCGCAAAGGCTGTTGAAATTACTCCGGGAGTAGAGTATGACGATGAAAGAACTTACCGTGAAGTTGCGCTGAATCAGGTTCTTCTAGGTTCTCCTTCTGGTGATCTTATGGGAACACTTGAAGATCTTGTCGGTGAAAATAAAGAAGCGATTACGGATTCAATAAGTAATCTGAGGGTGACAATGG
>JAKJGA010000311.1 GCA_022704645.1 Spirochaetota bacterium | reverse complement strand
TTAGCCGATAGAAATGAATGCATCGAATGTCCTGCTTCATGAATTAACGTATAAAGTGAGTTAATATTATTCTTATCATAATTCATGAGAATATAAGGCGGAGAATCAAAACATCCGGAGGAATATGCTCCGCTTCTTTTTCCTTTATTTTCATAACGGTCAACCCATCCGTTTAAAAGTCCATCCTTTAAAACTGAGGTATATTCTTCACCGAGAATCGCAAGAGCCTTCACGCAAGTATCAACAGCTTCTTCATAATCCATGGAGAAATCAATTTTCCCTACAAGCGGAACATAAGTATCATAGAAATGAATTTTATCAAGAGAGAGGTATTCTTTTCTGAAATTTATATATTTGGTAAGAGGTGCAATGTTCTTCTTAACAGATTCCAAAAGTGAATAATAGACGTCCTTTTTAACATCATCAGAAAACAATGCAGAATCTAGACACGATTCGTAACCGCGCACTTTAGAATAGAACTTATCTTTTTTGCAGTTTGAATAGAAAACTGAACTTAAAGCATGCTTGTGAGAGTCATAAACAGAGTAATACTGCTTGAACGCATTTTTTCTTACTTCTGATGATTTATTCATCAGAAATCGGATAAAATTTCCATGGGTCAATTCAACTTCTTTTCCAGTCTCATCTTTTATTTTGCCGAATGTAAAATCCGCATTGTCAAGCTGACTGAAAATATCGGCAGCAGAATCAGAGAAATCACCTGACGCAGAAAGAAGTTCTTCAATTTCGGCACTTCTAGTGTAAGGCTTATACCGGATTATTTTATCAATGTAGAAAAAATAATCATGCAATGCTTCTGATTTTTTAAATTCAACAATTATATCATCGGAAATTTCCTGAATTTCAACAGGAATGAAACTTGAAAGTTCACCGGCTTTTGTATAAAGAGACATCGCACGTTCAACAAGCGAAAGATAAACACTATTTGTCTTATCCTCATCACTTTTAAGATGTGCATAAGTATAAAGTTTGTCAAGAAGCCTTGATACACCAAGATCAAACTCTATTACCTTTTTCATTTCATCCGCAGATTTTCCGGTTTTACCCTTTAAAAATGCATATTTTTCGACCTCTTCCTTAGCCAGAGAAAAATCCTTTTCCCAATTTTCTAAAGATGAATAAAGAAGTTCAACATTCCACTTATCGGAATCTTTTACCTGAGATCTATTAATCAAATCCATAACCACCGCCGTTGATTTATTTTTTCGGCTTCAAAAGCTCTGTCAAGCAAAACCTTCACAATGACACAGAGAATATTTATATTGAAATAATAACTGTGATTTTATATAAGGGTCACGTATTATCAAAAAAGGATGGCTGACGTGAAAAAAATAATTATGATTATATTTATTGCCGCTGCGGCTTTTACAGCATGCTCAAAAGCGCAAATGGATGAAGAGAGTTATACTATTTTAAGAGAACAAATATTTGAAAATATTGCAGTAAAAGGAATAGACCACAAATTAACCTCCGCCGAGAAAAAGACTATATTGACAGACGATCTCAAGAAATATAAAATTGATTTTGATTTATTTTGTAACTACATGCAGAATAAACACTCAGATGATTACAAATACATATTCGAGAAGTAGGCATGAATAAAAAAAGATTTTTGCATTTCGGCAT
>JAKJGA010000310.1 GCA_022704645.1 Spirochaetota bacterium | reverse complement strand
AAACTGAAGGAAACTGTTGCTTTTCTCAGGAGCATCAGTCCTCTTTATAAGGGGGAATGATGAAACCGGATTTTACTAAAACAGGATTGGTTCCTGTGATTGCACAGGATTTCCAAACCCGTGAAGTTCTGATGCTTGCTTATATGAACGAAGAAGCCTGGAATTTAACTCTTGAAAAAGGTTACGCCTGCTATTTCAGCAGATCGCGTAATAAGATTTGGATGAAGGGCGAATCATCGGGTCACACTCAGCGCGTCGTTGAGATAATGATAGACTGTGATCTCGATACCGTTCTTCTGCTGGTCGAACAGAACGGAGGTGCGGCGTGTCACGAAGGATATAAAAGCTGTTTTTTCCGTTCGATAAAAAATGGCGAGGTTGAGATAAATCAAAAAAGAATAAAAGACCCTGAAGAGATTTATGGAAAAAAATGATCCTCGTCCGGCAGTATTTCTTGATCGTGACGGTCTTTTGATTGAAGACAGAGGTTTCATCGGCGACATCGCCGATGTTTTCTTTTATGATTTTACATTTGAGTCTTTAAAAAAGCTTCAGAGTCATTTTGACTTGTTCATAGTAACTAATCAGAGCGGAATAGGCAAGGGAATTAACACTGTTGAACAGGTGAAAGCTGTTAATGATTATGTACTAAGAACTCTTTCTGATAACGGCATCGTTATAAGTGAATTGTTTGTATGTCCGCATGATTTCGGAGAAAACTGTATATGCAGAAAACCTTCTCCGCATTTCGCTTTTGTTGTGCGGGATAAATACGGAATTGATTTGTCAAAATCATATATGATCGGAGACCATAAGTCTGATGCAGACTTCGCGCGCAATTTCGGCGGGCAGGGAATTTTTGTTCTTACCGGGCACGGAGAGAGTCACAGGGATGAGATCACGGAATATCCGGTAATGCCATCCCTTAAAGAAGCAGTCGAATTAATCCTTTCCGAAATTGAGTCTGACAGGCTCCTTTGAAATTTCAGGCGGAAATATCATTATTGCATATCCTTCAACCTTGAAGTCTCTTTTCTTCTCGTCGAAGAGAGAAATCAGCGCTTTATGGAAAGACCTCGTGTTAAAATCATTTCCCATTCTGGCTTTTGATATTTGTCCTTCATTGAGAAGCAGATCCGTTTGACCGGATATAAATGAAATATTGTTATATTTTACATTATAATGTATTGAATCGATGTTAACCTTTCCCTTGGATTTATTTTCTATAATGACATCAAAATTAAGTGATATCATAAGATCCAGATCTGTTAAATCTTTTGCTGCTTCTTCATTTTGTTTTCCCGCGAATAATCCTAGGATGCGGACAAGTGCCAGAGGAGATTTTCTCGCTTTGACCAGTGCCTTTGAAACAGCTTCTTTCGTAGGAAAAACAAGGCTGAAATTTTTGAATGAAACCTCCGGTTTAAGTGCAGGTATTATTTTTTCAGTTGTATACGAAAGCATTACAGTCTCTGGAAGACCTGGAATATCTGGGAGTTTGATGTCGACAACGGTTATTATTTTTACTGTAAGATCGTCTTTGTCCATATAATTGGTAGAGGCTTTGTCAAGTTCAGCCCATTTGAGTTTAACTTTAAATGATGTCTTCATGGTTTCTCCGCCTCTGATATTTAGCGGCGAATTGTTGACAGT
>JAKJGA010000309.1 GCA_022704645.1 Spirochaetota bacterium | reverse complement strand
ACCCTTCCTGAAGATTACAGAATATGTGTTGATTTGTTTTTTTACTGGGACATGAAACTCACTGACATTTCGGCACTTACGAACAAACCGCTTAATACGGTTAAATCAAATGTGCGCAGGGCAAAAATAATACTGCGCGACAAATTAAAAGGAACAATTGCGGAGGAGTACCATGAACTGTAACGACACAACACGTATAATCGACTACATAATAACAGGCAAAGAAAGCAAATCTTTCATCAAACACATCGAAGAATGTCCGGTCTGCGCAAAAGAATATCAGGAATTCATGAAAATCAAAAAGATGGCGTCAGAGGAAGAACTTTATATTTCCAATGTAAAACCTGAAAGCATTATGGAAAAAATAAAAATCAGAACAAAGGAAGTATCATCATATCCATGGGTGATAGCAATCATCGTGTCTCTGATCGGCATTATGCTTGTGTCGCCTATTACGCATGAACTTCAAAACAGCTACCCTGACGCGGGAAGTTTTTCAATAATCCTGAATCTTGTATTCGGTCTTTTAATCAGTTGTTTCATATTCATGTACATGTACACGCATCATGATAAATCGAAACGCATTGCGCAGTTTTTAAAGAGAGAGCATCATCATTTGATGCATATAGCAGACAGGTCGTTGAGGAGATAATCCTCAACTATCTTTACATTCGAAAATGAGAATTTTTTGATTACGTTCTCTACATCACGTATAGAATAATAATGATATTTTTCTTCTTTGTCGTTCGAACGTTCGCTCAAAAGATTAAACACAATGTACTTTGATGAGAGATCACAGAAAACCCCAAGAGCGTTTTCAAGAAACTCAATATTGTTTCCAAGATTGAGATTGAAAATTCCTGAACTGAAAACTACATCAAAAACCCTTGATGAAAATAATTCCGGTTCTGAAAAAGCATCTCCGTGAATAATTTCAATTTCAGGAAATCTTTCGCGTGCGGCGGACGCCATCTGAGGAAGAATATCTATTCCGGTATATTTAGTGCGTATTCCATGTTCAGAAAGAAAAGCATACAAATCGGCAAGACCGCAACCAACATCAAGGAGAGACTTTCCGGAAAGAGGAACATACTCGCTCAATACTGCAAAACGCGAATGCTGGGCTTCCATGCTTTCCCAGTCGAGAATCTCATGGTTAAGCCGGTCGTTTCCGAACTTCGGAACATAATGATCGCGGATAATCTCTATTCTTGAACGTTTATCTGGTGATATGCAATTCATGTGACCGGTCTATTCCTGCTAATTATTATTTCAATACTTTTTTCTTAACAAAATATATAAAATCCCGTATCAGAATCAAAACACAAACTAACCACAATAAAAACCGGTTGTCCGGATAAGGTGATATTTTACTGATTTTATTTTTTTTATTTCCCAAACCCCCTATTTGTTCAAATTTATATATCGTTTTCGGCCATTATTTAACATCCAGTTATTAATAGACCGTTTGTTTTTCTTGCTTAAAAACACTCAAAACGAAAAATGAGTTAATACTGAAGGGTGAAATAAAATTCGGTGAAGGAGGCAATATGAAACTTTTAATTGTTGATGACTCTAACATAATGCGGCGTGCGATAGAAAAATACTTGAGCGCCTTCAATCTCGAAATTGTAGGAAACGCCGGAGACGGAGAAAG
>JAKJGA010000308.1 GCA_022704645.1 Spirochaetota bacterium | reverse complement strand
AAGTAACATGATTATTAACTGGAACCTTGATCCCGAAATTATACGAATTGGAGGATTTTCTCTTCGTTATTATTCTATTCTGTTTGCAGGCGGAATATATTTTGCTTACCTGATAGTGAAGCACATCTATTCAAAAAATTCTCTTGAAATCAAAAAGCTCGAAAGTATTTCAATTCATGTCTTTGTCGGACTCATAATCGGTGCGCGTCTCGGGCATTGTCTTTTTTATGACTTTGCTTATTATTCAAAACATATCGCTGAAATATTCCTGCCATTTGCGGTAACTGATTCGGGAATTAATTTTACCGGATATCAGGGACTTTCAAGTCACGGCGGCGGAATCGGAATTATTCTTTCGTTATTAATCTGGAAACTCCGCTCGGCTGAAAACAAACTCTTTCCGGCATTGGATGCGATTGCTATCGCGGCTCCTCTGACGGCTGGATGCATTAGGCTCGGAAATTTTATGAATTCTGAAATTATCGGAGAGCCGACCAGCGGAACGTGGGGAGTAATATTCTCGCGTGTTGATTATATTCCCCGTCATCCCGGACAGCTTTATGAATCAGTATTCTATTTTTGTTTGTTCGTCATAATGATTTTTCTATACCGCAAGACGCGCTTGTTTTCGGAAAAAGGACAACTTTTTGGAATATTCCTTGCCGCAGTTTTTGTTTTCAGAATTATCATAGAAACAGTGAAGGAGAATCAGAGTTCGTTTGAATCTTCAATGCCGGTAAACATGGGACAGATTCTGAGCATTCCTTTTATCATCGCGGGTCTGTTTCTGATCTTCAAAGATAAAATCAAATGGTTTGAATCAAATGAAAAAGATTAATTTTCTGTTTACTTGGAAATTATTAGAAAAGATATAATATCAATACAGGGTTTATAAATGATAAAGATTATTTTATTTTTTCCATTGTTCTTCTGTTTTATCAGTTCATATGCAAAGGAAGAAACTAAATGGGGAGTTGTTTTTATAAATGGTAAAGCAGCTTATATTGATCCTTCCCAATTAGATATGAGTGAAATGCGTGTTCCTGATTACATCGCTAAAAGAAATATAATTGAAAAGAATGAATCCATTAAAAATGGAACAATTATTTGGGATGATAATAGAATTATTGTTTTAGATTCACGAACTGATTGTCGGGCTATGACTATTTTGGGGACTGAAAGAGAATTTAAGTATAAGGTTGAATTTAATGTTATGTTTTTATAGGAAGACGGAAAGAAATGGGAAGTTTTACAGATAAGCGTTGTTGATGACAAAGAAAAATTGATTGGGGATAAATATAAATACCCTCGGCATATGATAATACATTTGAAATGCAAGTGGTTTGAGAATGATTATCAACTAATTGGAACTATAGGTTCTTGAAAAATAGCAGTTATTTAGATTCAGGCTTGCTGGGTGACATCCCGGCAAATGAACCTAATCGTTGATGATATACTTTTTATAATCAGAAGCATGTATTTTCTCTCTTTTCAAAAGATCAGAAAATGTAATCAACGCAGATGTTTATCGAATTTGAAGTTGTTAAGATTTAGTTATTAATTCGTATACTTGATTAATTAAAAGAAGAATAAATAAAATCAGCTTGTTTCTATTTTTTAAAGAGTTCTGAATGAGAACCTGTTCTTTCAAAAAGTAT
>JAKJGA010000307.1 GCA_022704645.1 Spirochaetota bacterium | reverse complement strand
TATGCATCAATTCCTGTTATAAACGGTCTTACAGATTCATATCATCCTTGTCAGGCTCTTACTGATTATTTTACAATGTATGAAGACGATAAAAATATTGCCGGCAAGAAGCTCTGCTTCATAGGCGATGGAAACAATGTTGCAAATTCACTTCTTCTTACAGGTGCTAATCTCGGAGTTAATGTAGCTGTTGCGTGTCCTAAAAATTATTTTCCTGATCCGAAAGTTGTAAAAACTGCCGAGAAACTGGCATCTAGAAACGGTTCCACCGTTCTCGTTACAAGCGATATAGAAGAAGCTGCGGAAAAATCAGATTATCTTTATACCGATGTCTGGGCGAGCATGGGTCAGGAAAAAGACGCAGCAAAACGCAAAAAAGCTTTTGCAAAATACAAAATATCAATGAAGCTCATCGAAAAATGCGCTCCAAAGGCTTCCGTCATGCATTGCCTTCCAGCTCACCGCGGTGAAGAAATCGACGAAGATGTAATCGAAAGTCAAAAATCGATTGTATTCAGAGAAGCAGAAAATAGAATGCACTTACAAAAAGCGCTGATATGCGCTCTTATGAATAAATAAGGAGATTTTTATGGAAGCGAAAAAAGTAGTCCTCGCCTATTCCGGCGGGCTTGACACTTCGGTTATAGTAAAGTGGCTTCTTGAAAACTATAAATGTGAAGTTGTTTGCTTCGCAGCCGATGTAGGACAGGAAGAAGAACTTGACGGACTTGATGAAAAAGCAAAGAAAACCGGCGCAAGCAAATGCTATATTGAAGATCTTCAGGAAGAATTCGCTCGTGATTATGTTTTCAAAGCTATTAAAGCAAATGCTATTTATGAGGACAGATATCTTCTCGGAACATCGCTAGCACGTCCTGTTATAGCTAAGAAACAGGTTGAAATCGCTTTGAAAGAAGGTGCTGACGCGGTTTGTCACGGCGCTACAGGAAAAGGAAACGACCAGGTTCGTTTTGAAATGACATTCAAGGCCCTCGCTCCGAATCTTAAAATTATTGCCCCATGGAGAGAATGGGATCTTCATTCAAGATCACTTCTTTATGATTATGCCGATAAAAACGGAATTCCTGTTCCCGGAAGCAAGAAAAAACCTTACAGCATGGACAGAAATCTCATGCATATTTCATACGAGGGCGGAATTCTTGAAGACCCTTATAATGAAGCAGATGAAGAAATGTTCATATTGACTAAATCGGCTGAAAAAGCTCCGGACAAACCGGAATATATCGAAATAGATTTTGTTGAAGGTATTCCTGTTGCAATCAACGGCGAAAAACTCTCCGCAGCAAACCTAATGAAAAAGCTCAATAAAATCGCGGGTAACCATGGCGTCGGTCGTGTTGATATTGTAGAAAACAGACTTGTAGGAATTAAATCCCGCGGAGTATATGAAACACCTGCCGGAACAGTTCTTCTTGCCGCTCACCGCGATCTTGAATCAATATGTCTCGATAAAGACACTCAGCATTTGAAAGATTCTCTAGCAGCTGAATATGCCCGTCTGATTTATTACGGATTGTGGTTCGCGAGAAAAAGAGAAGCAATGGATGCTCTAATTGACGAAACACAGAGATTTGTTACCGGGACTGTCAAGGTTAAACTTTACAAAGGACATGCTATGGTTGTCGGAAGAAAATCACAATATTC
>JAKJGA010000306.1 GCA_022704645.1 Spirochaetota bacterium | reverse complement strand
CACTCTCGTTACTTTATCGGCATCTAAAGCGTAAAAATTAAATATTAATTCGCATTCAGCCAACTCTGATCGAAAATAATTGTAAGGGAAAAATTATAATTGTCAACTAATTAATCGAAGAGCTATTAGTCCAAAAATTTAATGATAAAAACGCATCAATCCTGAAAGAACGCCCATAATACTTACATCATCCGACATAATCGGGGAATATGAGGGATTCTCTGCACGAAGAACAACTTTACTATCCTTAAGCTGCAGAGTTTTCAATGTTGCTTCGCCTTCAACCAGAGCAGCCACAATATTTCCGTTTTCCGCTCTGTTTTGTTTTTTGATTAAAACTATATCACCGTCAAAAATTCCGGCACCTGTCATTGAATCTCCCTTAACGCTGAGAGCGAAAAATTCACCCCTGCCAATGTAGTCTTTTGGAAACTCAATATAATCTTCAATATTCTCTTCAGCAAAAACCGGCAGACCCGCGGCAATTCTTCCGACCAAAGGAATTGAAACAGTGTTTTTCTTTTCTTCGGATTTTCCGATGAGAATTTCGATAGCACGCGACTTATTCTGGCCGCACCGGATAAAACCTTTCTTTTCAATTGCCTTCAGGTGATCATATGCGCCTTTGGCTGTCATCGAAAATCTTTCGGCGATTTCTCTAACAGTCGGCGGAAGACCGGTATCATCGATTATTGTTTTTATATACTGAAAAACTTCATTTTGCTTTTCTGTAAGAACCTGTGTTTTTTTCATAGCTTCAATAACTATACGCACGTATAGATGTCAAGCAATTAGCGGAAAGAATCGAGAAGATCTGTTTCTGAAGAAAATACCGAAATAGACTCAGGAACATTAACCATTGACAGAAGACGCTGATTTTTTTGAGAAAGATTTGCAACAGCAACTTTTCCTTTCTTTTCCTTAACCAGATTTGCCAGACGGATCAACATGCTCAAACCGGAACTGTCTATCTCTTCGTTTTCTTTGAAATCAGCATATAAATACTTAGCTCCTCCGTCGATTATTGTTTTCAAAACAAGCCAGACTTCACGCGAGACTGCGTAATCGACATCTTTCGGCATCACAATTTTATATACTGCCGCCGAATCTGAAATACTATCTGCGGGCGAAAGGCTGACAATATCTATCTGCAATTTAAAATTTTCCTCCGGTCAAAAACGTACGGGCCTCTGAATTATTATCCATTACAAAAAAGAACCGCGAAATATCAAGCGGCTTAAGCATCACTTCAACATTTTCTGAGATATTGGTTATAACCAAGGCTCCTTTGACGGATTTGACAAGTTTTGAAGCGTTTATTAAAACGGAAATTCCAATGCTATCTACAAAATCAAGATTTTTCATGTCTATTATAATCTTTCTGGCACCGCCTTTTACCATTGTACGGAAAATCCCCCAGAAAGAATCGCATAAATGCATCGAACGGAAAAAATCCGCTTCAAAAATAAAAATTGAACCGACTGCATCGGCTTCTACATCATTTGAAGCAGAAATTACTTCGGCAGATAAAATCATTTTCAACTCCGTTTGAAACACGGTAATGCTAACATAAAAAGCAAAAAAATCAAGTTATTAATTATGTTATGCCTACAACAAATAGTTAAACATATAAATGCCGCTAACTTATCAGTTGTTTCTTTTACAA
>JAKJGA010000305.1 GCA_022704645.1 Spirochaetota bacterium | reverse complement strand
ACCGGGTCCATGCTATAAAGATCCGTACTTGTTTGACTGGCTTTTTAATCAGTCACTTATGTGCAGATGAATGTGATTAAATTATTTTCACATCATTCAGAATAAACAAAGCACCATTCCGATCTAAACCGGAAAATGCCGCCTGTGTATTTCGCATTCTGTAAACCAAAATACCTGTTACCGGAAATAAAAAAAGGAGAGAGCAAAATAATTCTTTGTTCTCTCCTTTTTTATGCAACGAAACTAAAACAAAAAGATTTAATCAACGATCCAACAATTCCAAATCCGTTTCGCATTCATCAATCGTATCCTGAGCATATTCAATCGCCTTCTCAAACTGATGATTGGCTTCATCCATTTTACCTTTTAATGCGTCAAACTTCGCTTTCTTAACAATTTCAGCAGCTTTATTTGCCTTTCCATCCTTGAAACACGACTCTGCAAAAGAAGCTTTTTCAAACTTGCTTGCTTCCTCTCCTTTATCATTCATCTTCAATGCCCGCTCGAGACACTTTATTCCATATTCAATATTTTCGATACGCTGATTGAGCTTTTCCTTCTTATCGCTCTTGCTACTCGCGTTTGCGTCCGAATAGAACAGAATTAGAAATGCGTGAATCATTATCAACGACATAACCGGTTTTATCCATCTCATACAGTACTCTCCTGTTTTTTGTTATTATAACTCACTCGCGGATAACAAAGTCGTAATTCATTTCAGACTCTATACCAATTCAGGTAACAAGAACCTTTCAACATATTTTTTTTCAAACCCTAGAGATATTTATTTTCTCTGGCAAATCATTACCCGTTAAAATCTCATTCAAGAAAATATCAAATATAGGACGCCAATATGCTTTCATTATGAAATCGAATTATTATTTCACAAGTCAACTATAATTTGCATCAACAAATAAAGGTTATGAAACTAAATAAATGGCTCATTCATTGAAGCGCCGGCTTATTATCCCCTCAAAAAATGAAGAAATTCCATAATCTCTCATCACTCTTAAACATTCAGGATATACATCAGTATTTTTCGAAATAATTGATTACCTCTATTCCGTCTATCAACTCAAGTACTTCACCATGCGGCTCCTTAACTCTTTTTGCCCCAATTTCTTATAGCAAACCATAAATTTCAAGAGACATAATATTCTTGACAAATATTATGTCTCTTATACAAAAATTTAGAAACTATCTATTTTTTCCGGAAAATCCGGCAATTTGAACTTCATGGAGAGAGAAATGTTCATAAATATCGCCACAATCGCCGCATGTCTCGCGATAACTGTAATTTTCCGCAGATTTGACCGCGCAAACAGCAAAATATTCAAACTTAAAAGATTTACCGACAGAACTTTTTCTGATTTCAAGAAGATGGCCGAAAACGAAAACAGAAAATATAATGACTCAACGATTGAAATGGATCTGATGCTGAAAAAAGCATCCTCTCTCACCTCCAATATCCGTTCATCCATTGACGATCTCGAAAAGAAGCTATCAAATCTAAATATTGAAAAAAACAGTCTCCGCAAGGTTGAAGAAAACCTTCAGATTGTGTCTAATGCGGCACTTGATGTAAACAAGCAGATTAAATACATAGACAGTGCAAAAGAGAATTTCGGAGAAATAATTAAAAGAGTTTCCGGTCTCAATGATGCTGTTTCAAAAATTGAAAAAGAAAATTC
>JAKJGA010000304.1 GCA_022704645.1 Spirochaetota bacterium | reverse complement strand
TGTTGTCATCATCGATGTATTCGGCTTTTGCGCTGAACCAGTCAATTCCCGGCTGTATTCTGAAAGCTACTTTGCCGCCCGCACTTCTGATTTTAACACCGTCTTTCTTTAGTCTTAAATTTATATCCGCATCAAATAATTTCTTTCCGCATGAAAATAAAAAATCATGCAGATTAACAGAAATATTTATTGAATCAGTCGGCGGAGAATAACGGTAAAAAGGCTGCTGGTGTTTTGACACCTCTATACCTGCTTCATTGATTACAGCTTTTATATAATTGCTGATACTGTTTTCATAATCCATGTTACGTTCATAAACGGTAAAAGTATCGCCGGTTTGTTTCTGCACAGGATTCAGAATTATTTCCCGTCTATCATGCGGAAATTCTCTTCCATTATAATCGAAGAAAAGCTTTAAGGAACATGAATTGTAAGAATTTTCTATTTCAAGCAGCGGACTGCCGGAAGCTTTGATAACTTCGAGTTTTTCCGCCTCAAAATTTATTTTTAGATTTGATCCGGGATGATTCAGAGAATATTCCTTATAACTTTTTATTTCTCCGTAAACCGATTTACCTGATCTACTCAGATGATTTTTTATAAAAGAATTCAACTCATAATTGCCTGTGCTGTAAAAATACATGCCCGATTCATCACGGCATACAGTTGAATAACCGTCGGATTGAATTATAGTCAAAGGCGTAATCGAAGTTTTACCATTAATAATAACACGAAGCTCAGGAATAAACTCCGGGTAATTATTATAAAGAGAACCGAGCTTAAACGAAATTTCAACTCCTTTAAACGGCATAAACTGAGTATCTGCTTTTTTGTTTGTGAACGCATCAATAAAAGCTATTTTATTGACCCGCTTAAGATACGGGATTATTGACAAAACAGTAATTTCAGCATTCTGAACATACATCGGCATCATCAATAGAAGCTTAAGTTCATCCTCGTTCAGCTGTTCGGTTATCTTGTGACGCTCATATTTTTCGGTTCGGCCGTAAGTACCGTCTTTTTTCAAATATCTGCAGACAGGTTTTAATGCAATAAGATTAGGATCACTTTGACTGCGCCTGATTTCAAAAGCAACAGAATATCTTTCATTTTCTTTCCTGGATGCAAGATACGATTCATGCTTTAACTTATGATAATCAAAAGAAGCCGATGAATTAAGTGCTATTGTTGTTTTTCTGTCATCTGCGGGTTTTTCAGGAAGTACAGGGACTTTATCTGCATTGTAAATTTCACAAGCCCGCAGAAGAAGAGCTACAGCATGCTTGCAGTTTATTTCGTAAGGGCAATTGCATCTGCCGATACCCTTTTCCAAATCAAAGAATGTAACATACGGCTTACTCTCTGAGCCCTTCACTCTACCGGAAATAAAGTTTTCATAAATTTCAGCATCAACAACGTATCCCAGCTTATAATAATTCAAGCCTCTATCATAAATCGTCTTATCAAATAAGGAACGTATTATTTCGGGATTTAATTCATTTATGCTCAATTTCAATTCAGTCACCGTACAAAATTGGTTTATGTTCAAACTGAAAAATTATTTCAAAATGTCAATCGATTCATTTTGAATTATTTCAACAGGCGTTCAATGCAAAATGTTAAATATTACGGTGGGGACGCCGCCGCAATACGCCGATCTGGGTATAAATGGCAAAAAACCTGACAATAATCC
>JAKJGA010000074.1 GCA_022704645.1 Spirochaetota bacterium | reverse complement strand
TTCCTTTCCTGTGATGAATTCCTTTATTCTCGAATCTTCCATCGCTGTTTTTTCAAGAACATCCTTCGGTGTTCCTGCAGCAAGTTCAGCTTTCGATCTTATCTTTCCGTTTACCTGAAAAACTATTTCAACCGAATCGTCTTTTGTGAGTTCTTCGATATAATCAGGCCATTTGGCATCTACCAGAAGATTTTTTCCGCCGAGAAGTTCCCAGAGCTCTTCGGTCATGTGAGGAACAAATGGATTCAAAATGACGAGAAGTTTGCTTACCGCTTCAGAAAGAGCCGCCTTTCCGTCAGTAGTTTCATAGACTTCATCTTTTACGGCATAAAGAGCGTTGACGAGCTCCATCATTCTCGCGATCGCGGTATTGTACTGCGTTCTGTCTTTGATGTCGCCTGTAACAGCTTTAACTGTTTTATGCGTAGCTTTTCTGAGAACAGAAAGTTCTTTCTGAAGTTCTCCGCTGAAAGAATAATTCAAAACAAATTTATCTTCGTGCTTGTTGATAAATCTCCAGAGTCTGGTTACGAATCTGAAGCATCCTTCGACACCTGTTTCAGCCCAATCCAGATCCTTTTCAGGCGGCGCAGCGAACAGCATAAAAAGACGCACGGTGTCGGCACCGTATTTTGCGATCATTTCATCCGGATCTACGACATTGCCTTTTGACTTGCTCATCTTCGCGCCGTCTTTTACGACCATTCCCTGAGTGAGCAGACGCTTGAAAGGCTCCTTTGTCGGAACGAGTTTCATTCCGTGCATAACCATGTTGAAAAAACGTGCGTAGAGAAGATGCATGCAGGCATGTTCAACACCGCCGATATATTGATCAACAGGAGTCCAATAAGTTACATCGCTCTTGTCGAAAATTTCAGCGGAATTAGGAGAAGAATATTTTGCGTAATACCAGCTCGAATCGACAAATGTATCCATGGTCTCGGTTTCTCGGCGGGCTTCTCCGCCGCACTTAGGGCATTTTGTCTTATAAAAAGATTCCATCGTTGTGAGAGGAGAAACCGATGAACCTTTAAAATCTACTTTAGTCGGAAGAACAACCGGCAGTTCGTTTTCAGGCACGCCGACTGTTCCGCATTTGTCGCAATAAACTACAGGGATGGGACATCCCCAGTATCTCTGGCGCGAAATTCCCCAGTCGCGAAGGCGATAGTTTACTTTAATTTTTCCAATGCCGCTTTTTTCCGCGAATGCTGAAATCTTTTCAATTGCGTCCTTGTTTGAAAGACCCGAAAATTCCTTCGAATCGACGAGAGTTCCTTCTTCTGTGTACGCGTCTTTCATTTCTGAAACAACGAGGTTTTTTTCAGGATTCTGGATAACTATCCGCACAGGAATATTATATTTCTTTGCAAATGCAAAGTCGCGCGAATCATGGGCTGGAACAGCCATTACTGCGCCTGTTCCGTATTCCATCAGAACAAAGTTTCCTACAAAAAGAGGAACCTTATCACCGGTAAAAGGATTTATTACCTTTAAGCCTGAATCGATTCCTTCTTTTTCCTTGTCTTCATTATTTCTTTCGGTTGCGGAAAGAGCTTTCTGCTTTGCAATAAATTCCTTAACCTTGGGATCATTTACTTTTTCAAAAACAGGATGTTCGGGAGCCGCAACCATGAATGTTACTCCGAAAATCGTATCAGGGCGGGTTGTAAAAATCGGAAAATCCTCTCCGCTTTCGAGTTTGAAATTTGCCATGAGACCTGTTGATCTTCCGATCCAGTTTTTCTGCATGGTGATGACTCTTTCAGGCCAGCTGTCTTTAAGTTCATCGTGACCCTTGAGTAAATCTTCTGCATAATCGGTAATCTTGAAATACCACTGTTCAAGATGCTTCTGTTCTACCTTTGAAGAACATCTCCAGCAGAGACCTTCTTCAACCTGTTCATTAGCAAGAACCGTATTGCATTCAGGGCACCAGTTGACGGAAGATTTCTTCTTATAAACAAGACCCTTCTCCATCATCTTGAGGAACATCCACTGTCCCCATTTATAGTATTCCGGTTTATATGTGGCGATTTCTTTTGACCAGTCGTATGAACATCCGAGAAGTTTGAACTGACGCTTCATGTTTTCGATGTTGCTGCTTGTCCATTCATAAGGAGGAATATTATTCTTAATCGCAGCGTTCTCAGCCGGAAGGCCGAAAGAATCCCATCCCATCGGATGAAAAACATTATATCCCTGAAGACGCATGAAGCGCGCGACAAGATCTCCGATCGAGTAATTTCTAACATGACCCATGTGAAGTCTTCCGGAAGGATATGGGAACATTTCGAGAACATAATATTTCGGGCGTTCATCGCGCTTTTGGAGAAACACCTTGTCTGAATCCCATCTTTTCTGCCATTTATCTTCGATTTCTGTAAAATTATAACGTTTATCTTCCACTGAATAACCTCTCTGCGGCAAATGAAAATACATTTAACTGATAAATGAAATGGAATTGATTTCATTATTTTTTGTCAAATAAAAGATTGAATAATGATATTGTTAATATTAATCAGTAATTAGCCAGTTTGCTGAAATAGAAACTTAAGCTTTAAGATAAACTAATTCAATATCAAAGTAGAGGGAATTATGAAGTCCATTCAATATTCTGCAAAGCCTAGAATGAGAGTTATTCTCTGTAATGATTTTGGCGGAGACCCTGATGGAATAATACAGCTTGCGCATCATATTCTTTCACCATCTGTTGAAATAAGGGCTATAATAGGTTCTTTCTTTAGTAAAGATACGCTTTTCGGCGTGGATTCTTCTGCTGATGCTGCATGTTCTTCTGTTCGAAATCTGCTGAAAGAAATGCATTTTTCGGGGAAGTTTAATTTGTTGAAAGGATCAGACGAACCCATGAAAGATATTCGCACACCTGTTCTCTCGGAAGGTGCGGAGTTTATAGTCAGTGAGGCAATGAGAAATGATTCGGATATTCCTTTATTTATCCTTTGCGGTGCTTCATTAACTGATCTTGCAAGCGCCTGTCTTATTAATCCCGAAATATCTTCCAAATTTACCGCAGTCTGGATAGGCGGAGCGGAATATTCTGAAACTGCCAGAAAAATTTCCGTATGTCCGGAACTGGAATATAACATGGGTATTGATATTGTTTCGGCTCAATATGTTTTTAATTGTTCAAATATCCGTTTATGGCAGGTGCCGCGTGATGTTTACCGGCAGGTAATAGTTTCACATTCGGAGATTCGTCAAAGAATTAAAAAGACCGGAAAGCTTGGTGAATATCTTTCTGATTTAATTGATAAAATTATGATACTTGCTGATTCTTGCGGATTGAAAATGGGGGAGACTTATATAATGGGAGATAGTCCGCTAGTTCTTTTCAGTGCTCTTCAGTCTGCTTTTGATCCTGATACTTCATCATCAGCATTTACGGAAATGCCAGCGCCTCAAATTGATGATAAAGGAAATTACATTTTAAATACGGAAGGAAGAATTATTCGCGTATATCAATCTGTTGATGCACGTTTGCTAATGGAAGATTTCTATTGTAAACTACAGATATATTGCCGATGATCCGGTTCAACATAAGCAATTTATAAAATCACTTTACATCCGTAGGGGTATTTTATTACTTTTGTTCAACTAACAGGAGATAAACATGTTTCACATAGTATTTGTCTTTTTTGTTCTGGCTTTCATTCAGGGAGTCGCAGAATTTCTGCCGGTTTCGTCTTCCGGTCATTTGGCAATATTTGAAAATCTTCCTGCGATGAAGCAGGTTCTGACGGGGATAGGTGAAGAAAACAATCTTTTGATAAACGTTGCGCTTCATGTGGCAACGTTAGCTGCTGTTGTAATTTTTCTCCGTAAGGATATCGCCGGATTGATTAAAGGATTTATTATTTCTGTAAAAAATAAGAATTTTAAATCATACGAATGCAGAATGCTTCTTCTTCTTATAGCAGCTTCGATTCCAGCCGCACTTGTAGGTATTTTCCTTAATGATAAAATAGAGTCTATTTTCGGGAGCCCTCAAATCATTTCAGCATTTCTTATGATTAACGGAATCATGCTTATTTTGACTAAAAGAATCCGCGTAAAAAGCCGAAAATTAGAAGAGATGGGATTCCGGCAGGCTTTGATTGCCGGCATCTGTCAGGGAGTTGCTGTAATGCCGGGCATATCGCGTTCGGGTTCGACAATCGCGGGATCACTACTCGCTGGTCTGTCACCGGAAGCAGCTGCAAAGTTTTCTTTTCTTATGTCGATTCCGGTTATTCTCGGAGCGGCAGTTCTTGAAGGAAAAGATGCTTTCAGCGGAAACATAGAAGGGTCAGTGTGGATTGCTCTTCTTGCTGCCATGGTTTTTGCGGCGGTTGTCGCTTTCTTCAGTGTGAAAGTACTCTTTTATGCTGTAAAGAAGGTGAGGCTTGATGTTTTCGGATATTATACTCTTCTAGCAGGAGCCGCGTTCTTCGCCTATTTTTCATTGTAAACCGGAATCCGGAATAACCGGAGTTAAAAGTGTCTTCAAAGAGAATTTACGATGCGCTTGGTGTTTTTTGTGTTCTTCTATCGGTTCTCGCTGCGGCGTCATTGCTTTCTCATGTTTTGGGATTTGAAAGCAATTTTGCCGGTTTGGCCGGAAAACATTTCAGCGCGCTTCTTTTCTCAGTTTTCGGATACGCTTCATTTCTTTCGGTTCTCATCTTCGCGTCATGCGCGTCATTTTTTTTCAAAAAGAATAGGGATATTCTTCTCGAAAGATTATTTACTGTATTTTACATGATTCTCGCTTTTTCTGCACTGCTCTCGCGCGTTTTGCCCGAAACGACGGGCGGTTCTGTAGGCAGAGTTTTGAGCATTTTTCTTTCTGATAAATGCGGAAAAGCCGGATCTGTTTTAATACTTTTGATTATCAATCTTCTGGGTCTTATTCTGGGCGGATTGGTTTCTGTTGAAAGTCTTTTGAGCAATGTTAAGGAGAACAGCAAGAAAATGGGAATATTTATAAAAGACAGATTCGAAAAAAAGCGTGTTATCAGTTCTGAAAAAGAAATTCCGATTGTCTCCAAAACATCTACCGGCAAAAAGAAACTGCCTTGGTTTACAAAAGAGACGGTTATTATCGGAGATCCTTATGAGGAAGAACTTCCTCTTGTAAAAGATCTCGATACACTTGCTGCTCAGAATTTATTTGACGAGGCGGAAATAAAAAGAGAGGCTCTGCCTCTTCTTCCTGAAAAACCTTTTCAGGAATTTAAGTCTCCGAAAGATGATATAATAGATGCGCTGCGTGCACCTGTGCGCATTGAGAAAAAGACAATTAATATTACACCGGAACCGTCGAGTTATGTTTTGCCGGACGGAGTTGTCGCTAACCGTATCAAGAATATAGGGGAATCTGACGGCACATTTCTTAATCTGAAAAATGATTATTGTTCTGAAAATGAAGGGAAAATAATATCACAAATTTACATTGAACCGGAAATCAAAAACGAAAAAGAAATGAATTCTGAAGCAAAGAAGGCTGTTGAAGAAGAAATTGCGGATGAAGAACTTCTTATGGCGGATGAGACTTTTGCTGACGAGCAGGAAGAAAAATTCGCGGTATATGATGATGAATCAGTTTTTGAAGCTCAGGTTGAAGAACCAGAAAATGATTTTGAAGAAGATGAAGAAATTGAAGCTGAAGCCGAAGAAGCGGAATATGATGAAGATGTGGTTGTTCCGGCTACTGAAAAGGTTTTTGAGGAGATTAAGCTCGAATCAAAGTATGAGATTCCTGTTAATCTTTTTACTTTTTCGGAAGCTGTGGATTATGACTCCTGGCAGACTGAAGTTCAGAAGAACTCGGTTCTTCTTGTTAAGACTTTAAATGATTTCGGAATTCCTTCAAAAGTCGTTAAGGTTAACCGCGGTCCTGTCATTACACTTTATGAGATGCAGATTGCGCCGGGAATCAAAGTCACAAAAATAGTTTCGCTTTCCGACGACATCGCTATGGCTCTTGCCGCGTCAAGAGTCCGCGTAGTAGCTCCGATTCCGGGAAAATCCGCAATCGGAATTGAAATACCGAATGCTCTCCGCGAGACGGTAACGCTGGGAGATGTTCTTGCTTCAAATGAATTTATTCATTCGGAAATGGCTCTTAAAGTTGCAGTGGGAAAAGATATTCTCGGCAAGCCTGTGATGCTTGACCTCAAACGCCAGCCTCACATGCTTATAGCGGGAGCTACCGGAGCCGGAAAATCAGTCTGTGTTAATACAATCATCACGAGTTTGATTTGCAGTTATGACCCGAACTATGTCCGCTTTATCATGGTCGATCCTAAGATGGTTGAGCTTCAGCTTTATAATGGAATTCCTCATCAGCTTACTCCCGTTATCACCGAACCTGATGTCGCGCCTAAAGCATTGAAATGGGCAATTTACGAGATGGAGCGGAGATATAAATTACTATCAGAGCTTTCAACGCGCGACATAGAAAGATATAATCAGAAAGTTGCTGCATACGGAAGAAGTACTCTTCACGAAAAGCTTCCGTATATAGTTATCATTGTGGATGAGCTTGCCGATTTGATGATGGTTGCGCCGAAGGAGATAGAAAATCATATCACGCGAATAGCGCAGAAAGCTCGTGCAGTCGGAATTCATCTTGTCCTTGCTACACAGCGTCCGTCGGTTGATATTATTACTGGTGTAATTAAGGCGAACTTTCCGGCACGAATAGCTTTTCAGGTGGCGCAGAAAATAGATTCGCGCACGATTATTGACCAGAACGGTGCGGATAAACTTCTCGGTAAGGGAGATATGCTTTATCAGTCGCCGATGAGTTCTTTTCCTGTCAGAATTCAGGGAGCATTTATTTCTGAAGATGAAATAGTAAAGATTGTTAAACATGCCAACCGTTACGGCCGGCCTAAGTATATTGATATAGAAGAAGCGGTCAGACAGAATGAAGATCTTGATGAAGAGGATATAGAAGAAAGCGATGAACTCTTTACCGAGGCTTTGAAAATTGTCGAGCAGAGCAAAAAAGCAAGCGCTTCATATCTTCAGCGGAGACTTTCAATCGGTTATAACCGCGCCGCACGTATAATTGAAAGAATGGAAGAGCTTGGATATGTCGGACCTCAGCAGGGAAGCAAGCCGCGGGAAGTAATGGTCTGACGGATGTTTAAGGCCGGGCTGAAACTTTTTTCGACAAACACTGAATGCGCGGAACAGGCAGAAGCTCTTTATGAAAAAAGCATTTTCAGCTACATAGAGCTTTATTCTGTTCCGGATTCTTATGCTAAAACCATAAATGTATGGAAGAGTCTCAAGATTCCTTTTGTAATTCATGCAGCGCATTACGGCGCCGGAATGAACCTGGCTATAAAAGATAATTACGAAAAAAACCAGGTTCTGGCAAAAGAAGCATTTTCATTTGCCGATGAACTCAATGCCGATAAGGTGATTTTTCACACAGGTGTTAACGGAACTAAAGAGGAAACAGCGCGGCAGATAAATCTATTGGCAGATCCCCGTATAATAATAGAAAATAAACCTTATCTCGGAAACGGAGAAAATCTTTTCTGCGTCGGTTCGAATCCGCAGGAGATTGAGTTTATAATGAATGAAACACAGCGCGGATTCTGTTTAGATTTCGGACATGCTGTATGTGCTGCGAATTCTCTTGGAAAAAATATAATGGAATTCATCTCCTCTTTTCATTCTCTCAATCCGCTTATGTATCATATTTCGGACGGATTTTATGATTCTGAATACGATACACACGAGAAGTTCGGCGAGGGGAATTTTCCATTATATTCATTTGTATCAATGATTGAAGATGATTCAACGATTACAAATGAATGCAAAAGAATAAATTATTCCAGTCTAGAAGGTTTTGAAGAAGAAATAAATCTGCTTCAAAACCGTTTCGGCCGTACCGTTACCCAGGCAAACAATCGAACTGCGAAATAATAAATACATGACAAAGCAAAGGATTTCTCTTTCATCATCTCAAGAAATAGTTTGTCGATGTCCTTTCTTGTGATTTTGTGATAAGAATAATACTGATACAAAGCATCATGAACCATTGAAGCGTAATATGTCTTGGGTTTCATGGATTCAATGTCAATTATGCCGTCAGGAGTTCCGATGACGAATAAATCAAAAAAGCTGAATTTCGGAGAACATCCGTTCCAAGCGTAACCTTTTGGAATTATAACAGTTCCGTCATTTTTGATCTCAAGCCATTCTGCGGTAAAAGAATGACCTGTGAAAGAGGTTTTTCTTTTATAATCATTTTCAAGTTTGAAAATCCATACAGAAAATTTTTCTCTTGGCCTGAAGTTTTTTGAGTCTTCGATTGATCGTTTCATTTTCTTTGTCCTTGCTTTTT
>JAKJGA010000073.1 GCA_022704645.1 Spirochaetota bacterium | reverse complement strand
TGATGCTTTCGGCTTTTGTTTCACCTTCGGAAAGAAATGTTTCTTCTTCGGAAAGTGATACATTCAGGAAGCTTTCCCGAACTGATTATTCTAAGTGTTTTGATATGCTGCGCAGTAATTATTCTCTTTATTATAATTGTATTGTTCCGGCGCTTCCGTTGCAGATGCTGCAGGCAAAAATGCCTGATAAATCATCCATTCTTTATCTTTCTGAATCAGAAGGGGATATTCTTGCTTGGGTAATCGCAAAGAGAGATATTTCCGGATACAGAATTGAAAACGGTTACTCTTTGGCTAAGAAAATTGAAGCTTCTCCTAAGCTTTCCGGTGACGATAAATTGAAAAAAATATCCGACTTATTCCGGATTCTTTTGAAGAATGCTGATTCAGAAAAATTGTATATTATTGCTGACAATAAATCTCAGGAAATTCCATTTGCTGTTATATTTGACGATAATTTTGAGGCATATCTTACATCGATTCCTTCGGCATTGGTATTTTCCGGAAAAGATTCACCTGTCAGGACTATTCATTTGATTTCGAATGATGAAGCGGATTTAGCTGCGGTCAGACAAAGTGCTGTTAAAATCGATCCGGATTCACCGACAAAGTTTATCCGGGGAAACATCAGTTTTGCTGCAGGAGATATTATTTCAAACGGCAAATCCTTATCAGGCATTTTGCTTGATTCAGATAATTTTATTTATGTCGATTCCGCCGGTGAGATTTCAAGTAATATGCTTGCGGAATATTCATATTCATGCGGTAATGATAATGTGATAATAATTTCATCTGATGGCGACAGTGTCTCGGAATACGTTGCTGTATCGTCTTTGTTTCAGAAGTCGTTTTTTGAAGGTATCTCCGAAGGGTATAAGCAGCTCGTTAAAGAGCTTGCTGAAAGTTCAAGATTTTCCGATGTAAGAAAAAGAAGCGGTTACCGTTACTTTATAAAAGGATTTCCGGGTTCAAAATGAAAGGTTTTTTGACAAAAAAAGCTATCATTGTCGATGACGACAAAATGATTGCAGAGCTTGGGAAAAAAGCTCTGGTCAAAATGGGTTATGATGCAGTCTCATTTAACGGGGCGGAGGAAATGCTTTCTTCCGTTAAGCTGACTGATTATGATTTTATTGTCAGTGATCTTAAAATGCCTGGTCTTAGCGGCATTGATCTTCTCCGCGAAATAAGGATGATTGATGAGGATATGCCTGTAATAATTATGACAGGTATATCCGATCTTGAAAGCGCCATTTCTGCTATAAAAGAAGGCGTTTTTGACTATGTTCAAAAACCATTTACTGTTGATCAGATTATTTTTTCGGCGAAAAGAGCTGCAGAAAGAAGAAAGATGATCAACCAGAATAAGTATTATACAACACTTCTGGAAGAAAAAAATACTGAACTTCAGAGACTTTATGAAGGAATAAAAAAAAGAAATTTTCAGCTCGAAAACGATATGCAGCTTGCGAGCATTCTTCAAGATTGTCTTTATCCGATGAGTGATCCCAATATCCCTGGTTGGGAAGTTTCATCAAAAATTAAATCGTATGAGAAAATCAGCGGCGATTTCTATCACTTTGATTTGCTCGATGACGGTTTTTCACTCGTTTTTGCTGATGTTTCGGGGCATGGTGTTGCAGCTTCATTGTACTCTGCGATTGTTAAGGCTGCATTACTTTCTGTTGACAGGTCTCATTCTGATATTGAAAGAATTGTCTCTGATATAAATAAATTTATTCTAAACACACACAAGAAAATGAGTTACAGTTATGTAGCTCTTGTTTATCTGCGTTATTATTCTGAATCAGGTCTGGTTAAATATGTAAATTGCGGAATGCCGTCTCCTTTAATAATCATGCCGGACGGTGAGACGGTGAAGCTTGAGACCAATTCTCCTTTGGTGGGCATATTTGATAATTCAGTTTATCACGAACAGGAATTTACAATAGACAAGGATTCAATGCTGTTTTTCTTTACAGACGGCATTTACGAGTACAAGGAAAGAGACACTCTCAGCGGTTATAATGAATTCGTTGATAAAATAATTGTATCAAAAACCAAATCATTGAATCAAATAATTGATTCTGTCTTCAGCGAAGTGATATCCCGTGATGATTTCGATCAGCGTGATGATATCACTGTTCTCGGAATGAAATTAAAAGGGGGAAAATAGTATGAAGAAAATTTGTTTCGGATTGATGGCTTTAGTCTTTACTTTTGCGGCGCATAATCTTTTTGCCGTTAAATTTCAGATGAAGCTGGGTGATGTTAAAATTGAAAGGGCAAAGAAACCGATGCCTTTAAACAGTGAAGCGGATTTGAAGGATAAGGATATAGTGACAACAGGGGAAAAGTCTCTGTTAGTCATTGAGTTTGATAATGGGGATGTTATTAAAATCAAAGAGAAGACTAAAGCAATTATATCTTTGGCATCGCCGCAAACTAGCGCTATTACAGTTTTAAAGGGTACTATTGAGGCTAAATACAAAAAAATTATGAGAGAAAATCCTTCTAAGGTTTATTCTCCGACAACTGTTGCGGCCGTTAGAGGAACTGAATTTGAAGTTACTGTAGCAGAAAGCGGAGAAACCAGAGTTAAAATGACTGAAGGAAAGCTTAACGTGTCCAATCCTTCCGGTGATATCGATATTTCGGGAAAAGAATCTTCTGAAATCGTACCGGGCTCCAAACCGGATTCAGCTTCTGCTGATGCTTCTTCTGAAGAATGGATGAATTCCAAATCGCAGGAATTTAATGAAAATCCTTCAAAATATACAGAAGGATATAAAGCCCAGTTGAAGCAGATGAATGAGAGATCTGCTCAGAATAAGATAGAACTGAAGAAAACAGAAGGACAGCTCAAAACAATAAAAACGGAAGAAGAATTTGCATCTTATGAGTCTTCGCTTGATAAAGCAAAAAATGCCACCGAAGATGACATGAACATCAATGCTGCAAGCGGGCTTCTCGTTGAAGAAGTATCAGAAAATATTAAGTCACTAAATATTAAGGCGTATAAAGATTTCACTCTTCTTAAAAAAGAGATAAATAAAGTTAAAGAACAACAGGAAAGAAATCTGGAAGAAATACGTAAAGTACTTGAAGCATACAAAAAGGCTAAAGAAGAGATATTGAGCACTCATAAAAAAAGTGTAGAAGAAATTCTTAAAGGTACTAAGTAAAAAAACCATTAGATACAAATAGAATCGACGGATTCTATTTGTATCTAATCTTCATAGCAAGCACCATGGAAGCGAGTATAAGTACTATTACATTGGCTATTGTAACAGGCTTATTGGCTGTCATTATTCCGAAAATAAGCCATAGAGCAACACCCGCAGTAAATACGGAATACATCAAAAGAGAGATTCCGCTGGTATCCTTTGTCTTAAGAGTTTTGATAACCTGAGGAACAAATGAAACTGTTGATAAAACAGCCGCAGCATAGCCAATAATCGCAGAAGTTTCCATAATTTATCCCCTTTCGCGGACAGACTATGGAGAAGGCAGGCCGTGTCAAGCAAACGTTTTCTTGTCTCTGAAATTAAATTTAAAAGCGTATTCCGGCAAATAGCTCAACCATCCCTCCCATACAACTGATATCAGTGCATGTTCTGTCTTTGTCTGACGATTTTGATGTCGAATTTAAGAAACCGAACGCTGTAAGACCTGCATAAAGGTATTCACTGCTGTAGCCAGCTGAAAGCTTAAGGTTGACATTTATTGCGAGTGAATGGGATTGAACTTCACGGATATTTATATTTTCTTTTGAATTCATATATCCGACAGCTGCCATTAGTGCTGCAGAGGCATATAAATTGTTCGGATAAGTTTTAAGGTAAGCATAACCGCCTCCGGCAGAAATGCTTTTATATCTACCTCCGCGATAATCCGCAAAATCTCCGTAATCAGCCTGCACAGATTCGGGAATGAGGGAGGAATCTCCTGAAATCTTAAATTCGTTTACTGAAAGAGATACAAGCGGTGAACCTGAAGATTTATAATTATTTTCCATCTGTTTGAAACATTCAGAGAGTGAGAAATCGTCAGAAAAGGAATAATAGACATTAATTCCTATATTTCTTACCTTTATGTCTGAACGTATAGTTTCAGGATCTCCTTCTCTATAACCGAAGTCGGAAGGGTTTGCCAGATAGTATCCGGAATAGTTTTGATAAAAAATATCAGCACCGAAATGTTTTTGATATAAGTAAAATTGATAGTCGTTAGCCTTCGTTTTCCCGAATTTTTTTTCATCTTTCAGGCTTCCTGCGGCTCTGGAATATGTGAAACCAAGCCATTTGTAAGAGGCGCTTATTCCGGCGTTGGCATATGGATTTGCATTATAACTGACTTCTTTTCCCTTTTGCTCTCCATTCGCCATAGTTTTCATTTCTATGTTTTGTATCGGAGAATTTGCAAATAGTCTAATGTTGAAATTTTTAACTGTTTCATCGGTTTCTTCTTCTGAATATAACGGAATAAAAATTGATAATCCCATTATGAGTAAAAAAAGTTTTTTCATAAGCCTCTTATTATTTGTTTATATCTCTTATAGGAAGATGAAGTATGCTGAGAGGATCAAACTGAATATTCCTTATTATTGCCGAAACGTGAAGATGCGGTCCGGTTGATATTCCGGTAGATCCGACTTCCCCAATTTGTGTTCCGGCTTCAATTATCCCGCCTTCTTCAACAAGAAGTTTATCCATGTGCATGTAATATGTAAAGAAATGATTACCGTGATCTATTATGATCATGTTGCCTTCGTAGTGCATTTTTCCTGATAACACAACTTTACCTCTCGCAATCGCGAAAACAGGAGTTCCCTGCGGTCCGCGAAGATCAACACCCCGGTGAATACTTTCCTTGCTGTTTTCGTAGATGCGTTTTCTCTTAACGATTTTATACCGTTGATATCTGCGTTTTTCCCAGAAATCTGAAGTGAGATAATGTGAGTCTCGCGGATGCGAGAGGTTAGAATCGATTAAATCATTTTCTCTTGAGGCGAAGGCCTTTGTTTTTTTGGCAAGACAGTCTTTTATGAATTGGTCGCGCTCAGGATCCGGTTTTCCTCCAATTTTAGAAAAATTTCCGACATCTAGTGATCTTTTTAATATTTGATATTTTTTGGCTTCGACATCAAAAAAAATATGCGTAATAGAAAAGCGGTCTTTGAAATTATAACTGACTGTGATTTCTCTTTTGCCGGTTTTTTCATCGGGTGAAATCGGAATGAAGCATCGATATCCCCATTTTGTCTGAGTCAAATTTGTTTCAAAATTACCGAATTGAGCTTTAACATTAGAAATTTTCGAGAATGCCATTAATTCAAGATAAGCAAGTTCTCCCTGTGAAAATTTTCTGGCAAAAAGATTTGCGCTGATAATTCCGTCATCAACTGTTATTTTTTCAACTGAACTATGATCGTAGTCAGACGGGGATTTGATGCCTGAATAAATGAAAACAGGCAATAGTAAGCAAAGAAGTAATTTTTTCATAACTAATAATTCATTTTCCGGAGCCAAGTGCAAGAAAATTTCGGATGAATGTACGAGAATTTTTCTTGCACTTGAACTGAAGCTCAAAAAAAATGATTTACGGGGAAAATATGGACATTCTTGAATCTTTAAACGAAAGTCAGAAGGAAGCTGTTCTTGCAACTGAAGGACCGCTTTTAATTTTTGCGGGTGCCGGCAGCGGAAAGACTAAAGTTATTACGCATAGAATTGCTCATTTGATAAGGGAAAAGCGTGTTCCTCCGTATAAGATATTCGCGGTAACGTTCACGAATAAAGCCGCCGGTGAAATGAAAAAGCGTATATCCTCCATTATCGGCGGAAGCGGCGATGATGTCTTTGTTAAGACTTTTCACTCGGCAAGCGTTTATATTCTGCGCCGATTCGGTGAACAAATAGGTATTCATCCGAATTACTCAATCTATGACACATCAGATCAGGAATCTATCGTTAAGGCTATTCTCGGAGAGATGAATATAGATGTTCAGAAATATGCTAAAAGAGTAATTTCCAAAATTTCAGAAGTTAAGGATAAGGCAGAGCTTATTGAGGGCGCTGATCCCTATGCGTTTCTGCCGAAAGAATATGCCGTTAATTATACCGAAATCTATGACGAATACAATAAAAGACTGCGCGCGGCGAATGCGTTGGATTTCAATGATTTACTTATATACGCAGTTAAGCTCTTACGTGATTCTCCCGAAGTAATAGAAGCACTTCAGAACAAGTGGTCATATTTTATGATTGATGAGTATCAGGATACTAACCGCGCTCAGTATATGATGGCCAAGTATCTGGCTGCAAAGAGCCGCAATATATGTGTTGTCGGTGATGATGATCAGTCAATATATTCATGGCGCGGTGCTGATATTTCTAATATTCTCAACTTTGAAAAAGATTATCCTGAAGCAAAAGTTGTTAAACTTGAAACGAACTACCGTTCTACTTCATATATTCTTGATGCGGCATATTCTGTAGTTAAAAACAATAGAACAAGAAAAGACAAGCGTCTAAATTCGTTTCGCGGAGAAGGTTTTATGCCTGTTTATTGCGAAACGAATAATGAGTACGGTGAAGCTGAATTTGTAGTTAATACCATAAGACGCTTAAAGCGAGAAGAGAATCTTCAATACGGAAATTTCGCAGTTTTTTACAGGACAAACGCGCAATCGCGATTGCTGGAAGATACTCTCCGCCATGAAGCTGTTCCTTATCGAATTATCGGATCTGTAAAATTTTATGAACGAAAAGAAATTAAAGATATTGTTTCGTATCTTCGTTTTGTTGTAAATCCCTGCGATACCGCGTCGCTTGACAGAATAATAAATAATCCGCCCCGGGGAATAGGCGCGCGTACTGTTGAAAAGCTGAAAGAAACAGCCTATGCCGAGCAAATGAGCGAATGGGAGATTATTGATAAAGACATCAATATAGACGGAAAAGTCAACAAGGGCTTGAAGCAGTTTAAGGAAATAATTAATTCGCTTATCAATCTATACGTCGGGGTTCCTGATAAAATTTCTCTGGCTGATTTCGTTGAAAAGGTAATTACTGTTTCTACTTACCGCAAGCATTTGGAAGAGTCATCCAAAGCCGATTCAACAGGCAAAGAGCATGACAGATTGGAGAATATTGACGAATTCATAAACAGCGCAATTGAATACGAAGAAAGAACTGATAATCCTTCCCTGGAGGAATTTCTTCAGGAAATATCTCTTCTCACAAGTGAGGAGAATCCTGAAAACAAACAGGCTGAAGCTGTAACTTTGATGACCATTCATAATGCAAAAGGATTAGAGTTTAATACTGTATTTTTAACAGGTCTTGAAGAAGGAACATTTCCTCACGCGAATTCGCTGAACAGTGATGCGCAGATAGAAGAAGAAAGACGTCTTGCATATGTCGGAATAACCAGGGCAATGGACAGACTTTATATTATAAGCGCAGATGTAAGAAGGCAGTTCCATCAGACTGTCTACCGACAGGCTTCCCGTTTTATCAGTGAAATAGATAATGAGCTTCTTGAAAGAACAAGATATACATCAGCAGGAAGTTCCAGTTACTCGGATTATTCTGAATCGTATTCTCCGGTTTCAGGATCAGCGAAAAGAGTTTCCGGAGGTGCTAAATTCAGTTCTCAATACTCGCGGGGAGATCTTGTAAAACATCCGAAATACGGAAACGGAAAAATTGTTAACATCGAAAACAGCGGAGACGACACTACTTTAACTGTAAGTTTTCCGGGATCGGGAATGAAGGTTTTTATTGAAAAATACACGCCTCTTGTCCGTATTTAGGAAAAGGGCGGGTATTTTAAATGCTGTTATTTCTCATTGCCGAGTTTAATCGCTAGTCCGAAATTTACTCCGACATAAATGTTTTTCTTTTCCATTTTCGGATCTACGGGGATGTTATATCTGAAAAAAAATGACGGTGCGGCGTATGTTTCTCTTCCAATGGGAGATAAAAGTCCAAAAGCAAGTTTAATTGCAAGAAGGCTTTGTTCTTCGTCTCTTGATAGTTCAGTATGAATAGGAACGCCTCCGACTTCATCGACGTAATATCCGTCAATCATCGTTTCATATGCGAAACCGAAACCCATCCAGAAATTAGGCTTAAGGAAATATTTAAATGTAATGTCGACATTGGTATAGGTCACACTGCCGCTCGTTACATCTGTTGATCCTTCAAACTCTTCATCGGTGCTGATTTTTGCATTCAAGAGGGATATGCCGCTTTCAATAGCGAGTCTTTCGGACAGAGGAAAGTGTATTGCCGCGCCTATTGAATACGCCGGGAGCCGGTCGACTCTGTAAATCATGCCCCAGTTTATCATAAATAAACTGCCT
>JAKJGA010000072.1 GCA_022704645.1 Spirochaetota bacterium | reverse complement strand
TTCGAGAGCTATTTCAAAGACGGATATAAATCAGAAAAAGAAGATAGTAATCAATTCGATTTTACCGGCGGACTTATTACCAAAGCAGTCTCTCCTGCTAGGATCGCATTAATATCAAGCTCGGAAATTACCACAAGAAATCTGGTTGATGCCAATATGAATTCAGCAGCGGCGCTTATGAATCCTGAGGCGTTGTTTCTTTATAACAATGCGGTATTCATTCATAATTTGACTGATTATATGAACGGAAATGAATCTTTAGCGTCGATGAGAAGCAAAGGAATGGTTTATAATCCTGTTAATATGAAAAGTGAATCTTTCCGTACAGCGGCAAAAGTATTTAACATCGCAGGTATTCCGCTTTTAATTGCTTTATTGGGATTTGCATCATTTTTCTTAAGAAAAAAACGCGCTGCTTCAATAACTTCAAAATATTCCGGGGGTGATAACAAATGAATAAAATCAAAATATCAGTTTTGTTTCTTATATTATTACCTGCCGTTTTTATCGGCATAAAACATTTAAGATCCGACAAATCAGTTTTGATGATAGATCAGAAAATGATGATTGAAAATCTTTCAATCGAATCAAAGATCGGAGTTTCAATAAAGTTCGAACAGAAAAACGGAACATGGATTCTTAACGGAAAGTACAAGGCAGATGAAATATATCTCGGAAAATTAATTGAAAAGTTACGAAAGCTCAAATCCGCTAAAGCAATTGCTTCATCCGGTTACGAAAGATTCGGATTATCTGAGGATAATCGTTTTCATATAACAGCTGGCGATGCGAAGAATGAAGTTTCATTTTATATCGGAAAAAATTCATCCGGCAATTATTTCATCATGAAAGAAGAAAACGGAAAGATTTATCTTGCTGAAAACATCAAATCGAATGATTTGATAATTTCTGAAGATTCCGCGCGTGACAAACAGATTTATAAGGTGAAGCCTTCCGAAGTAGCTAAGATAACAGTTACTAAATCAAAGACTGAAATTCTTTTACCTGAAGAAAAAGACGGGAAAATTGTATATTCATTACAAGGCAAAAATATATCATCAGACAATATTGAAATTATTGTAAATGATATTCAAGACTTCAGAGCAGATAAATTTATCGATATTAAACCGAGCGGCAAGTCTGAAGCATCGGTTAAACTTTTTCTTAAAAACGGAAAGGAAATAGGTTTTGAAATATTTCCGAAAGAAAAAAATAATCTTTATCCGGTAGTTTCAACTGAATCAGAATACGCTTTTTATATTTCACCGCACAGAGCCGAAAGAATAATGAATTTGGATGTACTGAAATGAGAGAAGGTTTTATTATATTTTTTTCATTTGCTCTTCTGGTATGGATCGGAGTAAATATATATCTTTATAATTCACTGAAGCATTTTTTCTGCAGTGATGCTTCCCGGAAAATATTTCTTGCTGTTTATATCTTTCTTTCTCTGTCATTTGTTCTCGGAAGATTTCTTGAAAAATATTCTTATACTGCGTCAGTTGTTCCGATTACAGCAGGTTCTGTTTTCTTTGCATTTGTTTTGTACGCATTTATAGGCGCAATCGCAATAGATTCGCTTAATCTGATTTTTAAACTATCGGGCCGGGGCATACTTTGCCCGATAAAAATTAAATCAATTATTGTAGTAATATTTTCCTTTGTTGTCTGCACAGCAGGTTTTATTAACTCATTTAATTTCGCTGTCAGAGAACTTGTTATTTCTACTGAAAAGAAAATTCCATCTGATGGTTTTAAAATTGCTTATGCTTCCGATTTGCATCTCGGTCATATAGTCGGAAAAAGAAAACTGTCATTCCTTGTTGATAAATTTAATGAATTTTCTCCCGATGCTGTAATTCTCGGCGGTGATACAATTGACGAGGATATTGAACCTGTCAGAAGAAAAAGACTGAATAGAAAACTTTCCGAAATTAAGTCGCGTTACGGAACGTTTGCTGTTCTTGGCAATCACGAGTATATCGGCGGAGTCGATGAGGCGCGCGAATATCTTATTGCCAACGGAATAAAACTTCTTGAGGACTCAATGGTTGAATTGCCCGAAGGTATTATTATAGCAGGAAGGGATGACCTGATGAGAAATTCTTATGCGGGGGCAAAACGCAAAAGTATTTCTGAAATCATGATAAAACCCCAGTCTGATAAATTTACTATTCTTATTGATCATCAGCCGAAAAATCTGGAAGATGCTGAAAAACATGCGATTGATCTTCAACTTTCAGGGCATACTCATCACGGTCAGATGTTTCCTTTCAATTTTATTACAAGTGCGATTTATGAATTAAGCACCGGATTTATGAAACGCGGGAATACGTCATACTATGTTTCATCCGGATTCGGAACATGGGGACCTCCGGTGAAGTTGTTCCGCAGACCTGAAATAGTTTTAATAAGGATTATCCATCAAAAGTAATGAATGTTTTTTATTCAATAGATGACGCCCGTGGAAAATTTGAACGAACTGTTTGTGCCGTCGGAAATTTCGATGGTGTACATCTCGGGCATACCGGTATATTCAGAAAAATGAAAGAAGAGTCTGAAAAACGCGGTGCAGAGACTCTGATTATCACGTTCAAACGCCATCCCCGTTCATCGCTTTATCCGTCTGAAAGTATTAAGATGCTGACTCTTGAAGATGAAAAAATAAACATTATTCTTTCATGCGGAATTGATAATGTTCTTATTATGGATTTTTCCAGAGAAACATCACAGATGTCGCCCGGTTATTTCATCAATAATATTCTTATTCCATCATTTAATGTAACAGCCATAATCGCCGGATATGATCATGCTCTCGGGAAAAACCGTGAAGGGAATATTGATCATATAAAAAATATTACTCATGGAAAACTTGACGTAATTGAAGTTCAGCCTTATTCAATAGAAGGTCATCCCGTTTCATCCTCAAAAATTAGATCTTTTATAACTGATGGAGAAATGGAGTTTGCTTCAAGATTTCTCGGCAGATATTATTCGATGTCAGGAAAAATCATAAAGGGTTTCGGACGCGGACGTCAAATCGGTTTCCCGACAGCCAATATCAGCGTAAATGAGTCTAAAGTAATTCCGCTTGATGGAGTTTATGCTGTGTATGCACAGCATAACGGCAAAACTTATAAAGGTGTTTTAAATATCGGAAGCAATCCGACTTTCGAAAATCAAAACAGAACGATTGAACTTCATATTTTAAAATTTTCTAAAGATATTTATGATGAAGTTATTTCAGTTAATTTCGTTTCACGAATACGCGGAGAAATTAAGTTTTCATCAGTTGACGCGTTGATAACTCAGATAAATGATGACATTATAAAAGCCGGCGAACTTCTTTCGGAGGATAATTGATGAAGAAACTGTTTGTTTTAAGTGCGATCGCCCTTTTTCCGGTATATGCCGCGGCATTACCATTCAGTTCCGCAGAATCCGCCGGAAGAGGAGGAGTATATTCTTCTGAATATAAGGACATACTTCAGAATCCGTCACTTGCAGGAATGAATAAAAAATATTCGATAGATGCAGAATATATTTATTCTGAAAATTACTCATCGCCTTTTATTACCTTATCTATCCCGTTCTCATGGGGAGTCTGGGGAAATTCTTTCAGATACTTGTCTGGTGATGATAATAAAAGTATGTTATTTTCTACAGCATTGAGCAGAGAAATATATCCTTTTTTCAGTCTCGGTATTTCATTCGATTACATGAAAGTTTCAGAACCTTCAAACAATTATTTTGCGGGCGGTTCTTTCGGATTTTCATATTTCCCGGCTGTATATTTGAGAGCATCAAATAATTTCGGATTTATTGAACCTCAGTTTTCCGCTTCCTTGCGCACGGGTTATGTGTCCGGTGATGATAAAAAATATTATGATTTAACAAGCTATAACGGAGTATTTGCCTTCTCATTTTATAAAGATACTGTTTCAAAGTTTTCTTTATACGAAAAAGCTGAGTATTTGAAATCAGATAAGACGATACCTCTTTCCAGCGGTTTAGAATATACATTTAAAAATTATTTTTCAGTAAGAACAGGTTTGCTTTTTGAAGATAAGTTCAAGTATTCAGGATGGAGTGCCGGAGCCGGAATAGATGCCGGAATTGTTAAAGGAGACTATGCTTTCAGCAAAACTGATCAGAAAAGCCACTATGTTTCACTGTCTCTTAATATTGCCAGTGTGGATGTTAATCCGCCGCTGGTTGAAATGAAAGCTGTTCCAGCTTTTATTTCTCCGAACTATGACGGGCAGAATGACTATTCTGTCATTTCTATTGCAGTGTCAGACAGAAGTGAAATTAAGGGATGGATTTTTCAGATTAATTCAGATGACGGCAAGCCGATTAAGGAATATAGATCTGATGATAGAAGTTTTGATGAAAAATTTTCATTCGGAATACTTTTTAAACGTATTTTCGGTTCTAAAACAGTACTTAAAATACCTCAGAATATTCTCTGGGACGGATCAGATTTAAGCGGATCAAAACTTAAAGACGGTGCGTATTCGTATTCTTTCATTTGCTGGGATGAATTCGATAATTATTCAGAAAAAAAGACAGGTTATATAGTAATTGATAATCAGCCGCCGTCTATGGAATTAACTGCTGATAGTTATCTTTTTTCACCTAATGGTGACGGAAAAAAAGATAATGTAGCCATTGTGCAGAAAGTTACCGGCGATAATGCCGATGTCTGGAAGGGCTCGATAGTCGATTCTCTCGGAATCGAAATACGTTCTTTTTCATGGAATACATCATCTGTTCCGTCTGTTTTAAAATGGGATGGGAAAAATCAGAACGGCGAAGATGTTCCTGAAGGATTATATTCATATAAATTAAAAGCTTCCGATCTTTCGGGCAATTCATCTGTTAGGGAAATAAAAGAAATCACTTTAACAAGGGGATATGAAACCGCGGATATTACTTCATCAATCAGATATTATTCTTATAACAGCGGTGTGCCTGTTCTTTTCAGCACTTTTCTTTCAAAAACTGCCGGTTTGCGAAAATGGAAAATTGCAGTCCTTTCCGATGGAGACAAAATTATTCGGACTTATGAGGGTGCGAATTCGCTTCCGGGCGGTGTTGAATGGGATGGTCTTGACAGTTTCGGTAAAAAAATTTCTGACGGAAAATATTATTATCTTTTCAGTGCGGAATTCGATAGCGGAAATACTCCGGTATCATTCAAAAAAGAAATCATCATAGATTCAAGTGCTCCTAAAATATCGCTTAAATGTGAACCTCTTCCGTTTTCTCCTGACGGAGACGGGGAAAATGATGTTTTGAAAATAATGCTTTCAGCTGATGAATTTTCGGGTGTGGCTGAATGGTCAGTTTCAATTTATAATCCTACAGGAATTATGTTTAAGAAATTTTCCGGCAAAGAGAATGTCCCGTCAGAAATTATATGGGACGGCAGAGGCGCTTCCGGAGAACTGGTTGAAAGTGCTGATGATTATTCAGCTGTTTTTACTGCAGTTGATAATGCCGGAAACATAGTATCTTCTAAACCTCTAAAAATACCGGTTGATATTCTTGTTGTTGTAACAGAAAGGGGTCTTAAAATTAAAATCAGCAGTATCGAGTTTGCTTTCGGTTCCGATAAACTGAATCAAAAAGGATGGCAGATTCTAAGCCGGGTATCGGATATTCTTAAGAAGTATTCTTTGTATTCTGTAGTCATTGAAGGGCATACAGATGATGTCGGTGATGATAATTTTAATCTTAAACTTTCTGAAATGCGTGCTAAAGTTGTTTATGATTATCTTATATCTGAAGGCGTTTCGCAGGAAAGATTATCTTTTAGAGGTATGGGCGAAACGATGCCTTATCTGCCGAATAAAGATGAAGAGGCAAGAAGGAAAAACAGACGAGTTGAATTCCTTCTTGAAAAGAAAAGGGAGTAATTATTCTCCCTTTATTACATTTGAATCAACATATTTATCAAATTCTTCTTTTGACATCTTATCTTCATAAAGCGGCCAAAGGCTGTTTTTTAGATCGTCAATAGAAGAGAATTTTGCGCCGTCAAGTTTGAAAGTGGACATAGAAATCCCTCCGGTATATACTTAACCATTTATTTTTCGAGTTGCATACCCGTCAATAAAAAACCCTGAAAAATAAAATTATTGCACAAAAAACAAGGATGAGTAATTTGACTGAAACTCGGAGTTGTTACATGAATAATTTTTTGAATCTTTTGAGAGAAATAGTTCGTTTTGCACTGGATGCATGTATTTTCTTTCTTGGCCTAGCCAAGCATCTTTTTTTTGCAGCAAAGGAATGGTTTTTATATATTCCGGTATCAGAAAAAATTATTGTTTTAAATCTTATTCCGTCTTTTTTTGCCGCATCGATGGATTCTGCTTCATTTATAATAGCAGATTTTGAAAAGGGAGTCACTAATCCTTATGCAGCATATCTTGTTGGAATCGCTCTTTTTATGATAATTTCTTCATTCTACAGAAATAAATTTACTTTTGCAGGCAGAATAATTTTTAATGCCGTTTACCTGATTGCATTTGTTTATCTCAATATAAGCGGAACAATAACAAAACCTGAGAATTTTGAGTATTCGGTTTTCTTCTATTTTAATTATTTTGTTGCGTTATTGAATATCGCCGGTGCTCTGCTTTCCCGATTCGTTTATTACCGATAACATATCTGAAATAATTTTATTTACAGCGGCAAAATATCAAATTGCCGCTAACTTAATTATCTAAAATAAAAAACTTTATTTATTTTTTTCGGTGAATTATAATGCATTATGATGAATTTTACCGAAAATGATTTTGTCGATGGGCACTTCACTGAAATGCTTCCTTATCCGGTATATTTAAAAAATCTTACCGGTGAAGTTATGTATACTAACAGAAAATTTTTGGAATTTTTTCATGTTCCTGAAAATGTCAGCATGGTCGGAAAAAAAATAATAGATTTGTATTCCGGCACGGATTTCAGCCTTCATGAATACTATGATAAAGAACTCCTCGATTCTGACAATGATGAAATAGAGTATACCGCTAATTTTGAGATTGAAAAAAAAGGGATTCGTGATATCAGGATAAATAAGTCTAAAATTTATAAAAATAAAAAACTGTATGCGATTCTATGTGTTTTTTCTGATGTAACAGATATAATGTCTTTGGAAAAGAAGCTTGCTGCTTCATTAGCTGAAGTTTCGAAACTTTCCGAAAAACGGAAAAATTTCGCCTCATTTCTGAGTCATGAACTTAAGAATTCTCTGGGTTCGATTGCAATAATTTCAGATAACGCGCTGATGACAGAAAGCGATTTGATCAGAACTGATAATCTGATAAGCATACGTCAGATTGTTGAATATATGAATACTCTTGTCAGTGAAGTTTTAATTTTATCCAGAGAGGAAGAAGGCCGTGTTTATATTAAGTATGAAGATACGAGCATAGATGCGATACTTTCTTTTATCCGGGACATGTTTTCTTATCAGATTGAAAGCTTGGGTTTGAAATTTGAGATAATCAACGAATTAAGTATTAAGTATTTCAAATCAGATCCGTCCAAGATTAAACAGGTGCTGATAAATCTCATTGGGAATTCTCTTAAGTATACCGAAAGAGGTTCCATTATACTTAAAATAAATGAGAATTTATCAGAAAATAAAATTATATTTTCTGTTGCAGACACCGGAATGGGAATTCCTGATGATAAAACTGATAAAATATTTGAGCCATTTTATACAATAGTTAATAACAGAAAAAGAAGTTTTGGAACCGGTATCGGTCTGGCAGTTTGCGCGAATACTGCAAAGGTTTTAGGCGGCAGTATTAATTGCAAAAGCAGTTACGGTTCAGGATCGGAATTTATATTTGAAATTCCTTATATGCCGTCTTCTAAAGTTCCGGACGAAATCAAGAAAACATTTTCAAGAAAAGTTCTCACCATACTTCTTCTCGATGATTCTCCGATTAATATTTATATGGAAAAAATGATTCTTGAAAAACTCGGTCACAGGGTTTTTGCCGCGAATTCCGCTGAAGAAGGTTTGATAATTATTGATAAAGAAAATATCGACTGCATAATAACTGATATAAACATGCCTGATATGAGCGGTATTGAATTTGCTGAGAATCTGCGTACAGGCAAACACAAAAATAAATGTCTTATCGGATTAAGCGGATACGACAGGGATGAATATTATCATCATGTAGAATCAGGTTTGTTTGATGATATTATAACAAAGCCTATGAAAATTGAAACTATCAATGAAATTATTCATAATGCTCACTCTAAAATATTTTCTTGAATTAAACACTCTAAGGTGAGTATACTTTTAACAGAATTTGAATAGTATAACTACATTTTAAATATCAGCTTTTTGCCGGAGGAGGTAATGATGAAATGGTTTAATAATCTCGGGGTTTCGTTCAAGG
>JAKJGA010000303.1 GCA_022704645.1 Spirochaetota bacterium | reverse complement strand
AGCGATTTCTGGCTTATTTCTGTTCCGATGAGAAGCGGTTTATCTGATATACTTTCATCTGATTTCAAAAAACTGGATTTAATAACTTTGTCGTTTTTTCTAACTTCAAGCCCAAAATTGAGGTGCAATGAAATCTGTACTTCACTGTGATTCGGCGAGAATAAAGATTCTCCTTCGAAACTGTTTTCAGCATTTATGCCGGATAGGTGAAGTATTGTCGGTGCAACATCGAGATATGTACAGAGAATATCCGATTCGCCGGTTTTATTGAGTTTATCAGGAAAATTTATTATAAGCGGAATTTTGTCGATATTTTTTGATACAATATTCCCTTCTGCGAAAGGTGTTGCATGATCTGCTGTTATAATGACGATGGTATTATCTTTTAATCCGGAATTATCTAAATAATCAAAAAGAATTTTTAACGACTGATCAGTTTGAAAATATGCCGTCAGAGTTCTGTTTTCATCGTTACGGTATTTCGGAAGCTTGGAATCAATCTTCCATGGATGATGAGTTGATTCTGTCATTATGTGAAGAAAGAAAGGATTCTTTTTGTTTGATGCTAAATAATTAACCGCTATGTCGAATAAAATTGAATCAGAATATGTTATTCCTCCTGGAAGTATTCTTCCTGAGAGTTTTTTGTCTGTCACGAAACTAAAGCATTCTGAATAATCAGATTCAAAGCCGTACAGATGTCTTGATGTAACAAGACAGGAATTATAACCGGCTTCATTGAGATATTGGGTAACTGATTTAGTGTATGGGCGCTTAACTCCTGATACGGTTTTCTGTGATGCAAGAACTGAAAAAAGACCGTTGTTAGTCGGATATGCCGAATTGAAGCAATTGTTGAATGATAAAGATTTTTTTCTGAAATTCCGGAGATTAGGCATTAAGTCATCATATTTGCTGACAAAGATGTCTGATAATGATTCAACGGTTATAAGAATAATATTCGGTTTAGAATTATTCATGAAATCAATTTTTGCGGTAAAAATATTCTTCTTTAAGAACGGATTTTCATTGGATGCATTTGTAATCAATTTGTGTTTTTTCAGGAGATCAAGCTCTTCCTGTGCTAGATTGTCTTTTCCGAAATTTTTAAAATAATATAACTGCGTTATAAATTCCTTTTCGGGAAAAATGGAATTGCCTCCGTTCGGTGTAAAAAATGAAGCGCTGGTAAGAAAAAAAATGGATATCGCCGCATAGATCAGTTTTTTTATATGACGTTTCGCGAATACATTTTTTGACTGAGCACTTTTTGTTCTGAATATTAACATAATGGAGAAAATTGCTATAATAAAGAATAGAAGAATAGGAATTCCCTGAAGAGATAAAACAATATCCCAGAAATTGTTCATATCATTTTTTAGAAAAAGTATTGGTATCTGAAAATGAGATTTCCAAATCATAGAAAAAACAATATCAATGGTTCTAACCAAGAGGAAAAAAATAACTATTGCTGAAGCAATAAGATTGAATGTCAGTCTGATGAAAAAATATTTAACGTATTTTGCCGATAGGTAAATGAGTCCGGAGAGTAATGCGATAGCAATAACTTCTTTGATGAAAAATCTGTAGTCGGCCAAAGCAAGAATTGATCTCGGCATAAAAATGCAGACGCAGATCCTGTAGATTAAAGTGTATAAAGTTAGAGTTAAAAAGATAATGCCTGGGTAATTCATGTTAAAGTCCTATATTAGGAT
>JAKJGA010000302.1 GCA_022704645.1 Spirochaetota bacterium | reverse complement strand
GCTAAAAACGGCGGCCCTATTGAAACAGTATCCGGATATAATGAAAAAAATCTTGGAGCGCAGGTTCAGCGCTGGATATTTAAAATAATGAAAGGCGATCTGTCATCATTCGACGACATAGAAAAGTATTTTTCTGATATGGGAGAAATGCCTTTTGTTCATTCCCTGAACAAGGATTTATTATATATTGTATTTCGTCATCATGATGCCGTAACAAAATCATATCATACAAAAGAAGAATTAAATGCATTCGGAAGAATAATCGGCAGGGAGATTAATGTTGAATTAAATCAGTTTTCTCCGCTTGATGTTGTTGCAAATTCATTATCTCTTTGCGATATGTTTGATGCGCTTCTTGACGTAAAACGCGATTACAGGAAGACTTCTTATTCAAGTGTTTTCGCAATATTTTTGCTTTATTCTGAGATGCGCAGCGGAAAATTCTTTTCATTTCTTTTAGAACAATTTGTAAGATTTCTTGTAGAAAATGAGCGAATGGAAAGTCATAACCCGTTTTATAAGCTTCGTGACGGTGAAAAGGCTTATAAGGCAATTGAAAACGTATATGATCTTTTTAGAATTACTAAAGATCAAGAAACCGATTTTAATGATTTTTTAAAGATCAATAAAAATGATTTTGAGACATACGCTATAGATCAGAATAATGACGGATTAATTTATCTTAATGAGAAGTGGCTTGATTATTACACACGCAATCACAGAAGCCGTGTTACAGAATTGATGACAGAACTTAAAAATGCGGATCTTTTATCACATGATAAAGAAATTTCTAATCTTTCTTTGAAAGAAGTTAAAGTTTTTGATCTTTTACTTTCATTTTATAACAGTTATTCATCATCGAGTAAACAGAAAAGATTCATTCAGTTTTTGGTACATACGGTGCTTAACCGCAAAATTACTCCTGAGAAATGCGAACAACTCGGCGAACTAATTAAAGCAAAACTTCCCAAAACAAAAAAAGAACTCGAACATCTTTTGATATCATCCGGATATGACAGATTCGATTTATTTGAAGTATTTTCAAATTACGATGAAAACATGATGGTTAATGATCTTAACGATTTTCTCCGCCGCCAATAATATCTTTGATATTAAGATTATATTAATCTTTACTTTCTTCGGCGTGAGGATGAAATCTGGTGTAAATATCTTTCAGTTTTCGTTTTGTAGTATGAGTATAAATTTGTGTTGCAGTAATTGATTTGTGTCCGAGAAGATCCTGAACTGTTTTTATATCAGCTCCGTTATTCATTATCTCTGTAGCGAACGTATGCCTGAAAACGTGTGGTGTAACATAACTTCCAAGACCGCATTCTTCGGAACGCTTTTTGATGATGTAGAATATTCCGCGTTCTGTCAGTTTGCCGCCTTTTAAATTCATAAAAAGAGGTGAGTCATCTGATAAATCCTTTCTATTAGAAAGATATTTTTTTAAATATTTGGATGCATCATCTGTCAAAAAAACAAATCTTTCATAATTTCCTTTTCCAATAACTTTAATCTGCTTTTTATAAATGTCAACATCCCGGATTCTTATTGATGTTATTTCGGAAATACGCGCTCCAGTTGCAAAAAAAAGTTCGAATATTGCACGGTCTCTAAGTCCTTTCAAATCAGCATCTTCAATCTCAATAAAATCTTTTGACTGTTTGAATTTAAGAAATTTCGGAAGCTGATATTTTTTCTTGGGAAACGG
>JAKJGA010000071.1 GCA_022704645.1 Spirochaetota bacterium | reverse complement strand
TCAGCTTTTTCTTGTATTCAAGCTCCATCGGCTCAAGAATATCATATAAATGTTTCATCTGATCTTTTCTCGAAGAGTTGCCGACAAAACACATGCCCAGAATCAAATTCTTCTCATCATCCGTTCCAGTAAAGCGTATCTCGGCATAAATCGTAATAGGCGCCTGCAGTTTAAAAACTATATCAAAAACGAAACCGCGTGACTTTATAAGATAGCGCTTAAGTTCATCATTATCGATTAAAAGCTTCAGACCACCGCGGCTTATGTCGGTTATACGCTGTTTCTGTGAAAGAAGAACCGTATTTGCTTCACGAATTCGTTCTACAAGGCGGAAAGAATCCTCCTTCATCGAAAAAACATCATCAAGATCGTATTTTTTTGTCTTAGAATACATTCTAATGTAAGCAAATGGAATTACTGACTCGGAATCAGAAATATAAACGATTGGAATCATCGCGACGGAGATATAACCTTTTTCTTTGAGCTTGGAAATATAGTGATCAGATTTTTCGCGTAAAATTGCCCTGAAATCAAGAAAACCTTCAATCGGAGGAGAAAAAGTCGAAGAATCATTCAAATCAGAAATCAAAAGTGATGAATTTGTTTTCTTTACTGCAAGAAGAATATCGTCTTCAGTATCAAAATAACCTATTTCATAGTAATCGGCGCTTGAGCGCTTGCTTGATTCGAACTGGTCGAGTATAACTTTTATGCTCGTTGGAAGAGTATAAGTGTTTAAATCAATTGAATACTTTGAAAATCTGAAATTTGAAGCAACTACATCGTCCTCATTCACCTTAAATCGCAGATCGGATCTTCCTGTAGTCGCAATGCGGCCGCCGTGAACCGAACATTTGAAATAACCATCGGTCTTTTTTTCTAAAATTTTCAGATCTGCTTCAAAATATTTTTCAAGAAGAGCCGAAACAACAATAATGCCTTCGGCGTTAGGAATATAATTTTCGTCGGTAACAACCATGATTGTATGATCGGAATCATTGAATTCATTAAAAAGAATTTCGCGCGCATCAAGATCAAATTTTATCTTAAGAGACTTTTGATTGAATTTAACCTTTAATATAGAATATATCTGCTCTTTATTGGTTATCTCACTGAAAAATCTCTGCTTGCGCTCTTTGTATGTATACACAAAAATCTCCGAATATTAGATTCCCATTTTTATTTTCGGAAGAATTAAAGATTACCTTTAGAAACAAGAAGATAAGATGCGGGGGAATAAAAAAAAAGACTGCCCGAAAGCAGCCTTTTAAAAAAAGAAAAAACGAATTACTTCTTTTTAACAGCTTTTTTAACAACTTTCTTGCTGTTTTTCTTAGCAGCTGCTTCTTTAGCTTTTGCATCTTTGATTTTTTCTGCAAGAACTTTGAGAGTTTTCTGATCAGCTGCGATCTGATCCTTAGCTTTCTTGATTTTGTCTTTGCATTTTTTGTCATCTGCAAGAAGCTGTTTGAGAGATTTCTCCGCCATTTTTAACTCCTCTAATTGATTAATACATTCTTCTATAATAAACAAGTTTAATTATCAAGCTTTTTTTTATATAATCACATAAAAAGTGCTTTAATAATGTTATGCAAGTTAAAAAACTGGTATTTGAAATCATTCAAATGATATTTTTATCTATTGCCGAATCAAATCGATCGAAATATATTTCTCTTATTGAATAATTATCAAATATAATTTTACGCGGAAGAAAAAAAATGAAACAGATACCACTTGTAGTCATCATAGGAAGAAGAAACGTTGGAAAATCAACGCTGTTCAATTCACTTATCAAGAAAAAACACGCGATCGTTGATGATCTTCCGGGTCTCACCCGCGACATTTTGAATTTCAAAGTCAATCATCCCAAGTGTTCATTCATTTTATCCGATACTCCGGGACTAGATCTGCCTAAAGATTCCGAATTATCTTCAAAAATCATTTCAAATGCAGAAAATCATCTTGAAAATGCTGATTTAATAGTCTTTCTTCTCGAAAATCCTTCTGTTGAAAAGTTTGATCACACTCTTATTTCAAAAATCAGAAAACTTTCCAAGCCGATGATTGTCGCAGTAAACAAAATGGATTCATCGGACGAGTTGAGAAACATGTCGAACTTCTACGAGCTTGGAGTAAATGACATTCTTCCGATTTCAGCGAAGAGCAATTTCAACATTCCGATGCTTCTCGATAAAATAGCCGACCTGATTCCTCATTCACCGAAAAGTATCGGAGAGCCTGATCTTAAAATTTCACTTGTCGGAAAACCGAATGCAGGCAAATCGACGCTTCTTAATGCTTTCATGGGCTGCGAAAGATCAATAGTTTCGGATATACCCGGCACAACACGCGATTCTGTTAATGATTCTTTCCGCTTTGAAGAGAAAACCATCGAAATCATAGATACAGCAGGTATAAGACGCAAAAAAAGAATCAAGGAAGATGTTGAATACTATTCACTAAACCGATCGATTCAGTCAATAAAGGATTCGGATGTTGTTGTTCATCTGATTGACGCAGCGCAGGGACTAACCGAAGCAGATAAAAAAATCGCTGACCAGATCCTTGAGGTTAACAAACCTCTTATAATTGCGGTAAACAAATGGGATGCGGTAACAAAAACCGATAAAACTTTCGAAGAATTCAAGGAATATCTTCTATTTAAATTCTACCGCACAGCAGATTTCCCTATCATCGCAATATCTGCAAAAGAAAAAACAAGAATTCATAAGCTGTTAAAAACAGCAATAGATATGAAAGAGAAAGCATCCAAGCGTATCGGAACGGCAAAACTGAACAAAGCGCTTGAAGAAATTCAAAGAGAGCACAAACTGCCTTCACTCGGAAGCGATATAAAGATTTATTACGCCACTCAGGTTGACACGATTCCGCCTCAGTTCAAACTTTTCGTAAATAACGAGAAAAATTTCCGCGCAGATGCAGTCCGCTTTCTGCAGAAAGAGTTTCAGAAACTTCTCGGAATTCACGGCATTCCAATAGTAATTAAACTCGAAGGAAAGGATAGAAAACGCAAAGAAGCGGCAGCGGCTGAAAACAAAAGCAAAGTTAAGCCGAAACCAAAAACTAAAACTGAAAAGAATAAAATCGCGCAGGCTAATAAATTTCCGAAAAAAAGAGATTCCAAAAAAACCAAGGAAAACGCGGGCCGCAGAGGAAGAAACAGAAACGGAAGAGGTTAAAAAACCTCTATCCTTTCATCAAATGAACGCGCAATAGTTGCAGTATCGGCAAAATCGAGTTCACCGCCGACAGGAAGTCCGCGCGAAATGCGCATCACGCGGATGTTCATCTCTTTAAGTTTATGCGTCAAAAAGAGAGATGTTGCGTCACCTTCGAGAGTCGGATTGGTAGCGAGAATAATCTCCCTCACCTTGCCTGTTTTACATTTATCATAAAGCTCATTGATTCTCAAATCATCCGGACCTATTCCGTCAAGAGGGGAAATTACACCCTTCAGAACATGATAGACACCTCTGAAAATGCGCGTCTTTTCAATCGTCAGAATATCCTTTTCGTCTTCTACAACACATATTAGAGAAGAATCTCTTGATGGATCGGAACATATCGAACAGATATCCGCGTCAGATATTCCGCCGCAGACCGAACACTCACGGATTTTTTCTTTTATATCTATGAGTGCGGAAGCAAATCTTTTAACATCCGAATCTTTAAGTTTAAGAATATAAAACGCGGCACGTGAAGCACTCTTCTGTCCCATTCCGGGAATTTTGGAAAATTCAGTGATGAGAGCTTCAAGATACTTTGAAACCATTAAAACAATCCGTCCATACCCGGAATTTTGAGTCCGCCGGTAAGCTCTTTCATCTTTGCTGCGCTTGCATCTTTGTTGGATTTAGCTGCTTTATTAAAAGCATGGGTAATAGCTTTTTCAATCTGTTTTTTGTCGGCAGTTTTCAAAACATCTTCGTCAATCTTAACAGAAACAATTTCAAACTCGCCGTTAACAGTAATTGACGCCAATCCGTCATCGCTGATACCGACAGATTCCATTTTCTTTAAAGTCTTCTGGATCTTGCGGATCTCGCTCTGCATTTTCATTAAATTTCCGAGTTCACCGAACATACTACTCTCCGATATTTTTATTCATATTATTTTTCTTTTGAGGCTCAACGATCTCGCCCTGAAAAAAATTCACAACCCTCTCAACTGCGGGATGAGGTTTTTCCTCAACTCCGAAATCAACTGCAGTACGCACATCTTCCTGCGGCAGAGGTGCGTCATCATCAGCGCTTTCGTTTTCATCGGCAATTCTGACCGAAAGACTCTTTGCAGCAAACCAGTCCTTTATGAAAGCGATGTCATGAGCGTCAAGAATCTTTCCGTCATTGATTCTTGAAAAAACTACAACAGATGATTTAAGTTCGACACTGTAGCCGGCTTTTATTTTCTGATAAAGATAGAGCTTGATCTTGCGGGATTCCTCAAAAAAAACATTTATTATTCCGTCTGAAGGAATTTCATTTTTTTTTTGAGGCTGGACAGTTGCCGGGCTTACTCTCGCCGGAGCTTCAGCATTCACCTGATGAGGCGTTTTTTTTTCAACAGCCGGTGCATTTGACGGCGAAACCGAAGGAGATGATTCAAGCTTCTTGATTATTTCGGCAATGGAAGGTCTTGAACGCAGTTCAATCATGTCAAGAAGACCCATTTCAATACTTAAACGCTCGTTCTCGATTCCTTTTATCTCAAAATAAGTGCTGGTTATAATCTTGAAAAAGGCTGATAATTCCTCATCAGAAAATTCGTCCGAAAACTTTTTAAGTTCTTCGGCTTCTTCTTTAGAGAAAGATGAAGCGTTATAAAGATATATCCCGCTTTTAAGAAGCCGGACACATCTTATAACCTCAGCGAAACCCGAAAGATATAATTGAAGATTCGCACCGCTTTCGGCAATTGAATCAATCTCTTTCATCAGAGCTTCTTTTGACAATGAAACAAGTGCCGAAAGAAGCCTTGAATAGCTCGAAAATGGAACGATGCCGAGAGACTCAAGCGCGCTTGCTTCCGTGATCTTTCCGTCAGAAAAGGAAATAGCCTGCTCAAGCAGGGACTGCGCGTCACGCATTGAACCGCCGCTCGCACGGGCGATGGGGAATATTGCCGAAGGCTCGTAATCGACCTTGTCTGATGAAAGAATTTTCTTAAGATGATCCGCAATCGCTTCAACCGGAATCTTTTTGAAATTATATTTCTGACATCTGGATAAAATCGTATCAGGTACTTTATGAATCTCTGTAGTCGCGAAGATAAAGACTACATGAGCAGGAGGCTCTTCAAGAGTCTTTAGCAGAGCGTTAAAAGCCCCGGTAGATAGCATGTGAACTTCATCTATGATATAAATCTTATACTTTGACTTGACTGGAGCGAAGTTGACCTTTTCGCGCAGGTCGCGGATATTATCGACGCTTGTATTGCTGGCACCGTCAATTTCATAAACGTCGAAGGAAGTGCCGTTTTTGATTTCGACGCAGTTTTCACAAATGCCGCAGGGATCAGGAGTCGGACCTTCGAGGCAATTGAGCGACTTGGCGAGAATTCTCGCAACGGTAGTCTTGCCGACACCGCGCGGTCCGGTAAAAATATAGGCGTGGGAAACCCTGCCCGAAGAAATGGAATTGCGTATAGTCTTCAGGACATGATCCTGGAAAACGACTTCATTGAAATTCTGCGGACGCCACCGCCGGGCAATAACCTGATAAGACATTTTTACCTCATCAGAAAGATAGAAAACAAGAGATGATGGTCAAGCAGATTTTAAGGGAAATGAGAAGGGGAATAGTTTCACTTTACATAAAGTATATTACTAATCACAAGTACAAAGTATTCTGGCATAATACGGTTTTCGATTAACCTCATTTTTATTAAATCTATAATTTGAATTTCCGATTATATTGATTCCATTTTTTCTGCAAAAGTCAGCAATTAATATTAAATTTGCATTATTTCTGGTTCTGAAAGTCGGCTGACAGTAAGAATAAAAACCAAGAGTTTCCCCTTTTGGAATAATTGCCAGCAGTTTGATAAATTCATTAATATTATTTTTCTCTATAATTGTTGAATTTATTACATTATAAAAGTAATATTTAGCATTATAAGTTCTGTCATCTTCAACGATTATAAAAGCATAATTATCATATATATCCGAAGTTACTTTCTTTCCGATATTATTCTCATAGGTAAATTTTAATCGTTTGTCAGGGATATGATCTGATGACTTCTTATCACAAGAAACAACAAAGAGTAGACATATAAATCCGACACAGATGTTAATTAAATTATTATTTTTCACAAAACATCCTTAGTTATTAAATAATATAATTTTCATTCGGCTAAAGAATCTGAACATATTTCCAATAAGAAAATATATGCCTATAATTATTTCAAGAAAGAAAATCATAAAGATTATCTTTTAGATTCGCTCTTTAGGTCAAGAGAAGGAATTTCAAAAGAGTTATCATCTATAGAACCGAAAAGATCAAAATAATTATCAGGATAATCATCCTTGAAAACCTTTTTCAAACTTTTTCCAACCCATTTAGAGATTGAAACATTCTCCCTGCTCGCAGCTTTTTCAATTTTCTGCATTGTTTCATTGTCGATGTAAAGAGAAACCTGAGGCATGTTAATCCTCCGAATACGAACAAAATATACAGACTGCAATGAATAAGTAAAGAATATTTGCAAGTATATCCGGGGTACAAAAAATGGGAAAACTGTACAAAGTAGAATAAAGAACATTGTCGGCTTAGTCATCTCCCTAAATTGCTTCACCTAAAAACAGCCCGCCAAGGATAAAGCAATATATATTTAGTAATATGAATGCAATAATAAAAATCACTTTAATTCTTCTATTGTCAAATAGAACACCTAAAAATACAGTAAAAAATATTATTAGCATCATAAAGTAATGCGGCACATATGTATTTCTGTTTTTTATTCCTCTTAAAAAATAATAAATAAATCATACGGTTAAATTCGCAATTATATGACAAACAAAACAGAAAATGATTTGTTTTGAAAGGCTGATTCTTTTTAAAAAGAATATTTTCACTTCTTGTACACCAATTTAGTATTTTTATATATTTTAAATGATTTTTCCCCATTACTTATAGTCATTTCATATTCTAATGACAACGGCGTTTTTAAAAAATATGGCTCACTAATTACTATACCAAGCATAGCAATATCATATATATTTTTATCATTCAAGTAATTGATCATATTATTTATTGAATCTGAACGATATAACGGATCATCCTGCATGCAATCATAGTAACTTTGTTGTTCAGAAGAGCTGCCATCCGAAAAAGAAAAAAAGCGGCTGAATGCATAATACTCAACAACTGGAATAACATTTCCTTTTGCATCTGTAAGTTTATATTTTATATTTGATATTTTATAATCCTTTAATATTTCTATATTGCCATCTTTTTTCTCAAAGTAAAAGCTAGTCATAAAATAATCGCTTGAGTCTCTACCGTTAATGATATATGAAGGATATTGGGTATGAGCGCTATATTCATTGAATAGCAAATTAATATCAATAGATAACAGACCACATTGTTCTTTATATCCAGCTTTATTATCATCATTAAAATAGCTATAATTAGTTCCACCTAAATCAAGCCAAAAGTCACATGTTTGGAATAGAATAAATAATATTATCATTAGCAATGTTATTATCATTGATCTTTTTGTCATAAGAAGATACCTCCAGAACTTCGTCGATTACACATTGTCAAATTTCTTCTATTTAAAAAACAAAAATAACACGTTACTGTATGTTTAATTATTTTTCCTGAAATGAATTTCAGGAGTTGCATTAAGAGCTTTTCCTACTCGTCTCAAAAATGCAAGCGACACATTCTTATAGCTTCCGGATTCAAGTCTTGCAATCGCAGGCTGAGATGTTCCGGCAAGTTCCGCCAATTGTTTCTGAGTTAACGAAGCTTTTATTCTCAATTGAATAATTTCTCTAGCAAGCTCAAATTCCTCTTCAAGAAGATCATATTCTTTCTTAAATTTATCATTCTGCATTTGCTTTTTAAGTAGAGATGTTGAACTTATAGTTTTTGGTTTAGGCATATTGTTAATCCTTAAATATTTTTTTGATTTTTTCCGCTTTTTCAATTTCTCTTTTATCTAATTTGTCAGTTTTCTTCATGTAACCTGATGTGATGACGTAAATTGTTCCTTTCCAATGAAAATAAAACAATCGACAGATATCTGAACCAAGCTTGATGCGTAATTCATATATTTTATCTGCTGATTTAATTTTTTTAGAATGAGGTTCAGGTAAAGAATAACCAAATTCACACAATAAATCAATAGTTCTTTGAATCTTCGCCTGAAACTTAACAGGGAGAGACAGAATAAAATCTGAAACTTCTGATGTTAATTCGACTTGAAAATTCATATTCGCAATATATCAAATATGCTATATTGTGTCAAGCGGTTGATTTTATCCTCAAA
>JAKJGA010000301.1 GCA_022704645.1 Spirochaetota bacterium | reverse complement strand
GAACCGATTCAGGCAAAAAATTAACAACAGTTCTTCCCGGAATATTGTACAAAACGACAGGAACATCAACCGAATTTGAAATCGCGGCGAAATGCTCAATCATCCCTTTCTGCGAAGGCTTATTATAGTAAGGATTAACAAGTAAAACAGAGTCCGCACCCGCCTTCTGAGCCCTCTCGGAAAGATGAATAGCTTCAGAAGTAGAATTGGAACCGGTTCCGGCCATAAGATGAATTCGACCTTTAATTATTTCAGCAGTTTTTTTTATGATCTCAATATGTTCGTCATGAGGAATCGTGGGAGACTCACCGGTTGTTCCCATGGAAACAATACCTGCAACACCGGATTGAACCTGAAACTCAATAATGCGTTCAAGAGAAGCATAATCAATTTTGCCATCCTTAAACGGGGTAATTAATGCTGTATAAACACCGGAAAACATGAAACCTCTCTATTATTTTGTTTTGGAATCTTTGACTGAAGATTTATCAGGTTCAACGACATTATAAAGACGTTTTTCAAGCTTTTCTAAAGAAAACTGATAATTCTCATAATCATAAAAATTCTGTTCTTTCTCGTTCAGATCTTCTCCCTGATAGTTTTCGTTTACATATCGAGTCTTATCGTTTTTATCAACTTTCATTTTAGAGCCGTATTGAAGCTTTTTCTTTTTCTCCGTTCCGTCTATCGGAAAATCTTCCTGAAACAAATAAAGAAGCAGGAAACGTTTCGATTCAAGTAGAGGCTCATTCGCGGAATAAGCATAGAATTTAACATACTCATTAGTTGTTTTTGAAATTAATTTTACGCGGGTACCTTTGCTTATAGTATTACCCATATTATCCGTTAAATTTGTTTTAAGAATATATGTTCCTTCTTCATATTTTTTGATAGTGTCAACTTCTTCGTCTTTAATCAGCGTAACGCATGAAGAAAGAGAAATCAGTGAAAACAAAAACACAAGCAGATATCTGTTCATTCTTTAATCCTTTTCTGCAAAAAAAACCCGAAAGACTAAAGTGTCAAGAATATATTCTAAGTGAAACCAATGTAAAAAAGCATTTTTTGCCTTGACGCTTAAACTCTCTTTAAGACGATGCTTTTTTGGCGGCTTTTTTGCCGCATTTATTAGCTAATTCGCAGCGCAAGGTAAACCTTCTGCTGCATGGAGGAAATATGGGAGCAAAACTTAAAGCCGGTATAATCGGCGCGACTGGAATGGTCGGACAAAGATTTATCACATTGCTCGACAATCATCCTGACTTTGAAGTCACGGCGCTTGCGGCAAGTTCAAAATCCGCTGGTAAAAAATATTCTGATGCGGTTTCCGGAAGATGGGCAATGAAGACAACCATCCCTTCTTATGCAAAAGACATGACAATAATGGATGCAGCCGATATCAATGCAGTTGCCGCAAAAGTCGATTTTGTTTTTTGCGCAGTCGATATGCCGAAAGATGAGACATTGAAGCTCGAAGAAGCTTATGCAAAAACCGAAACTCCGGTTGTTTCAAATAATTCTGCAGCAAGAATGATTGATGATGTTCCGATGATTCTGCCTGAAGTGAACAACGCTCACATCGCAGTCATTGAAGCGCAGAAAAAACGTCTTGGCACAAAAAAAGGATTTATTGCAGTAAAACCGAATTGCTCGATTCAGAGCTATGTTCCGGCACTTTCTCCGCTTTCAGAATTCGGAGTAAAGGAAATTGCCGTCTGCACATATCAGGCTATTTCAGGCGCAGG
>JAKJGA010000070.1 GCA_022704645.1 Spirochaetota bacterium | reverse complement strand
TTCTTCGGAAGAAGACCAAATTGCCCGTGCGAGAACCCACGTTTACCGTGGTTCTAAGCGCTTCTCCCAGACGGCAAACGCGGGTATTTTATTCTTCAATCCCGTTTTGAATACAAAAAGCCTTTACGGTGTTTTTCATAAGCATGGCAATAGTGACAGGTCCGACACCTCCCGGAACAGGTGATATTGCCTTAACCTTTTTGCTCACATTTTCAAAATCGACATCTCCGACAAGTTTTGTTTTTCCGGCTTCAGCTGAAGGGATTCTGTTTACTCCGACATCGATAACAACAGCACCTTCTTTGACCATGTCAGCTTTTATCATTTCAGGAACACCGACTGCAGCAATTAGAATATCAGCCTGAAGAGTATACTTTGAAATATCCTTCGATGCAGAATGACACACCGTTACAATACAGTTAGCGCCTTTGTTTTTCTGAACCATTATATTAGCCATTGGCTTTCCGACGATGTTACTTCTTCCGACAACAACTACGTGAAGCCCGTCAGTGTTCGGAATATATTTTTTTATCAGTTCATGACAGCCATGCGGAGTACACGGCATAAAAGCCGAATCATCGCCTATTACAACTTTCCCGATATTTACAGGATGAAAACCATCCACATCCTTTTCAGGAGAAATGGCATTGATTATTTTCTTCTCATTTATTCCCTTTGGAAGCGGCAGCTGAACAAGTATTCCGTTAACATCTGCATCATTATTTAAATCATTAATAATAGACAATAGTTCATTTTCTGTGATGGATGACTCTTTAATGTATTCCCTGCTTACAACACCGATTTCGGCACACGCTTTAATCTTGTTCTTAACATACACCTGTGAAGCAGGATCCTCTCCGATCAATATGACCGCCAGAACCGGTCTTTTGGCAGTTTTTTTATATAGAGACTCGAGTTTCACCTTTAATCCGTCTCTTACTTCTTTCGAAAATACCTTTCCGTCAATTATCTCAGCCATTTGTTCCTCCGAAAACGATATTTATTTTATGGCCGCATTTTGCGCATGAGCCGCCGTCAATAGAACAAATATCAACAGAGTAGCCTTTTCTTTCAATAACAATATTTCCGCACCTCGGGCATTTAGTATCGCTTCCAATGCCGTTACCGGTATTTCCAAGGTAAACATAATTGAGCATGGAAGAAAATTCGGTGTAAAGATGATTCAAATATTCTTCTCCGGTCGGAGGAGCTGATGATTTATATGCGGGAAAATAACGTGACAGATGCCATGGTATATCTTGATCTATCGACGCAATCCATTCCGCCATTTCTTTAAGCTCAGCAAAAGAATCATTGAAACCTGGAACAACAAGAGTCGTCAGCTCAAGATGTGTTTTGCCGGATAAAAATGCTATATTATCTTTTACTATGCTGAGTTTTGCGCCGAGTGTCTGATATGATTTTACAGTAAAAGCTTTAAGATCAATATTCCAGGCATCAATAAGAGGATAAAGTTTCTCAAGCGGCTTATCGTTAATAAATCCGTTAGAAACCATCACGGTTTTGATGTTATTTTTTTTTGCCGCCAATGCGCAGTCATATACGTAGTCATACCAGACAATCGGTTCGGAATATGTAAATGCAATCATGGGTATTTGATTTGATACAGCAGAATCCACCAGCTCATGCGGCTGAATTTCCCTGAAAGAAGAAGGAACTGTCTGACTTATCTGCCAATTCTGACAGAAGAAACATTTCATGTTGCATCCGAAAGTTCCAACGGATAATATTTTTTCTGATGGATAAAAATGGTAAAGAGGCTTTTTTTCAACAGGATCAACTGCTATCGATGAAACTATCGCATAATTAGATGAATAAACAGAACCTTCGCACAACTCTCTGCCGCTGCATATCCCTTTAAAATTATCACTGATAACGCAAAAGTGCGGGCAAATCCCGCACTTATTATCAGATGAAAAACCTGTTAAAACTTTCTCATGCATCTATCGCTTCCGCTTCACCTTTTTTCTTCGGCAGATCAGCGCGTTTCTGTTCCTTTATCATTTCGCAATTTCCTTCAAAAACAACTCCGTCGGCTATTTTCAGTTTAGCGGTTCTAATATTTCCATAAAGTTTACCGCTAGGCATTATTTCAAGTTTGGAATCAGCTTCAATATTTCCGTATACAGTACCGCTTATTACAACACTCTTCGCCTTAATGTTTGCTTTTACAACGGCTCCTTCGCCTACCACCATAAAACCTTTAGCGATAATCTCTCCTTCAAAAAAACCATTTATCTGAAGTGACTTTGAAAAAGACAAATCACCGTAGAATTCAGTATCTTTTCCGAAAACCGTAGCCACCATTCCGTTTTCATAAACCGGATTTTTATTAACCTGTATAACTTTTCTGCTCATATTTCCCCTACTTCGTTGTCATAACAAAAACGCCATCCCAGTCTTCCGAAGGGGGGTTTTGCATAAAATTTCGGCTTCTATCAAGATACAATTTTGACGGTCCGTCAGAAGGAATAATAGAAAGAGCCTTTTCGAACATTTTTTCGGCATCGCTCCATTTTCGAAGCTTATACAGCGTCAAACCTTCATTATAATATCGTAAAAGTTCTTCTTTTTCACGCGTAATCATATAATCTCCGGAAATTTTCTTTATTGCAATCAATCAAAAGAATTTCTGCATTCGCGGACAGACTCGTAAATTTCAAAAACCTTATCAAGCATAGTAGTTTGAAAAAGCTTTAAAAGATTATCGTTTGAAAGAACAAGCTTTATATCTCCCTCATGATCCTTTATACGTCTCTTTACTGCAACAAGTACACCGAGAGCCGAACTGCAGATATGTTTAACTTCTATCATATCGATGCATATATTCTTTACATTGTCTTTAACGCATTCATCAAGAAGAGCTTCAAGCTCTTCACTCATATCCTGATCGATTCTTCCGTCTAAAACAATTATATCAAGACCTTCTTCGCGCTGTCTTTTCATATTACCTCAATTATTGAAAAACTGATTCAAAAGAACATAAATTGGAAATAATGTCAACTTTTATACAATGAAAAGACATTTTTTATATTGGCTCAGACTGATTCATACACAAACGGTTCAACCTTTGCCATAGTAAAAACGGATATATTTACAGCGCCGCCGTTCTTCAATATTCTTGATGCTTCATTTATTGTTGCTCCGGTTGTCATAACATCATCTATCAAAGCGATAGACTTTCCTGACACATTTTCTTTGAGAATGAATTTGCCAATTGTATTCAGAAACCTTTCATTATAATCAAGAAGCTTCTGTTCAGATCCTAAATTTTGTATTTTCATTGTTTCGAAATAAGGTATACCGCAACTATTCGATACTTTTTTTGCAAGATATTCTGCCTGATTGTACCCGCGTTTTCTTAATTTTGAACGCAAAATAGGTATACAGGTTATCGTATCAATAACTAAACATTCTTCTTTAATAATTCGGGCAATATGTTTTGAAGGTTTTTCCGAGATTGATAAATTATTTTTGTTTTTAAATTCAGAAACAAGTATCCTTGAATAGCGGTTATACTTCCACAAAGAATATATTCTGTCGTAATAAATTCTCTTATAATCAGCGGCTACACTGCTCTCCTCGCACTTTTCATACGGCAAAAGTTTATTTATGCAATTTGCACATACACCGGATGATTCGTATGAGATCATACGTCCGCAAAAAGAACAAAATGACGGCGATAAAACATCAAGCAGGCAATTGATAAATTTCATAAAAACCTCCGTACAAGTATATACGGATTTTTTTAAAAAATTATGAGCTCTTTGACATTTTTATTGAAAGCAGAATTCCTACAGCAATCATACACATTATCAGGTTTGTTCCGCCGTATGAAACAAAACAAAGAGGAATACCGGTAACAGGAGTCAATCCGATAACCATTCCGACATTTATGATAGCATGAAATAAGAATAACGAAGACAGACCAAATGCAAGCAATGAAGAAAATTTATCTTTGGCTTCAAGAGCAATTTTGAGACCCTGATAAATGATTCCGAACATAAGAAGAATCACAACTAATGCACCGAAAAAGCCCCATTCTTCCGCAATTACAGGAAAAACAAAATCCGAAGTTTTCTCAGGTAAAAATCCGTATTGAGTCTGGGTTCCCGATAAATAACCCTTGCCGAAAAATCCGCCTGAGCCGATTGCTATTTTAGCCTGAATAACATTATAACCTGCTCCCTTCGGATCAAGATCGGGATTAAGATAAACAAGTATTCGGTTTTTCTGATAATCCCGCAAAGATCTCTGAAGAATTACCGCCAGAACAAGACCAATCGATAATACAGTTGCAGGAATATAAATTCTCCTGTATGATTTCTTAGCAAAAATAAATCTGAAAGCAAAAAATACAGCAGAGATAAAAATCAATACAGCTATAAGAATAAAAACGCCCGAACCCTTCTGAAAAAATGAAATCACCGGATTATATGTTTCGGCATGAAGCCACTCGTGATGAGTGATATAAGTTGGAATCAGAAGTGCAATAAGTGCGATTGAAGCAACTGAAACAAGATGCGTTATGTCCGCACCTGCAGCAAACAGCATCACAAAAAGAACCGGTATAAAAATCATTGCTGTTCCGAAATCGGGCTGAAGCATTATAAAAAAAACAGGAACCAGAGTAATTATTGCCGGAACAAAAAGTTCTCTGAAATTCTGAATATCCCTTTCACGAAGTTCGAGATATTTCGCAAGCATTACTATTGCAGCAATCTTCATAAATTCGGACGGCTGAATTGAAAAAAAACCGAAATCGATCCATGCACGGGTACCGCGTATTGACGGAGCAAGAAATGAAGTCAGAATAACTATAAAAAGGAGACCGATATAGATATAAAAACAGTTCTGTTCGATAATCCTGAAATTAATAACCATGATCCCGAACATTAAAACAAGACCTATCACAAAGGATATTATCTGTTTTTTATACATTCCATTGTTAATCTTTGTTACGGCGTCAAAACCTGCACTGTATATAGTAAATATACCGATCAGTGAAAGAATCACGACAAAAACTATGAGCCAGAGATCAAATTTTGCTAAATCACTTCTGCGTATCATTAAAATATCCCATAGAAATCATCTTAGAAAAAACAGCTTCACCGACTGGAACTGCGGCAATCGCACCGGCAACACCGTATTCAACCATAACTACAACAACGACCGAATCCTCTGCGCTGCCGCCGAAAGGCGCAAAACCGACGAACCAGGCATGCTGTGTATTATCCGATTTTACAACCGATCTGGTCTGAACAGTACCTGTCTTCGCTGCAATCGGTACCTTGAGATAATTCAGCCTCGCTGAAGTACCGTTGGTAACACCAAAGCGCATCCCCGAAGTGACCGTTTCAATTGTACGTGCGGAAAGCGGAATCTCAAATAATTTTTCGCGCTCGATTCTCTTTATGACTGTCGCATTATCCTGCGAACGTACTTCACGTACAAGATGAGGCTTATAAACAATACCCTTATTTACTATCGCAGAAACAAGATCGCATAAAGCAACAGGTGTTATTGATGTAAATCCCTGACCAATAGCCAGATTTATCGTATCACCGTCAAACCAACCCTGGCCGAAAGTTTTCATTTTCCATTGTTTTGAAGGAACGAAACCGGAAATTTCACCCGGCAAATCTATGCCGGTAACCTTGTCCATGCATAAATATTTTGCATAATTTATGATTGAAGTAGGACCGATTTTATATCCAAGATTATAAAAATAAACGTTGCAGGACATTCCAATAGCACCAATCATATCAAGGTTTCCATGCGATTGTCCTTTATAACACTGATATGATCTGTCCTGCAATCCCTTCAAAATATAATGACCTGAACAGAAGTATCTCCAGTCCGGCTGCCATTTTTCATCTTCAAGAGCTGCAATACTTGTAATAATTTTAAATGTTGAAGCCGGTGGATATTTTGACTGAATTGCTCTATTTAAAAACGGTTTCTGCTCATCGCTTTGCAGAGAAGCAAGAATATCAGATGCGTTTTTTGAAGTTATCAGATTCGGATCAAAATCAGGTTTTGACAAAAGAACTAGAATCTCGCCGGTCGAAGGCTTCACAGCTACAACTGATCCCATCTTATCCTGCATCGCAGTGTATGCAACATTCTGAAGCTCATAGTCAAGTGAAAGAACAAGATTATTTCCTGATACCGGCTCATCACCGAGCTCTTCACCTTCAGTACGGTTATGAACGTCTACAATTCTTTTTACACTGCCGTCTGTTCCGCGGAGAAAATTATCATACTGTTTCTCGATTCCGTTTTTACCGATTTTCTGATAATACTTATAACCCTGATCTTTAAGCTTATCATACTCTCCCGGATCAATGCTTCCGATATAACCCATTACATGCGAAAAAACCGGACCATAATTATATACACGAACCGGAGCATCTTCCCACATTATATGCTCATAAAGCTCTTCATGAGACGCAATAGAAACAACAATATCAAAAGAAACGTCTTCCTTAATTACAATTCTCTGCCATGGATTGGCTTTATCCATTTCTCTTAGTAATTCGAATGAATCAACACCGAGAAGCACGGCTACACGCTGAACAATTTCTGCCATCTGTTTTTTATTTTCAAATTTGGCAGGTACTGTCGTAATATTGAATGAAGGTCTGTTTGACGCTATTACCTTGTTTGATGAAGATTGTATGTCAAAATGTCTGTCATAGACCTCGCCGCGGCTGGCAGGAACCGGAACATTATCTTCAATATTGCTTCTGGCTCTTGTAGTATAATAACTGCCCTGGATAAACTGAAGATTTATAAGCTGAAAAATAAATATGATAAAAATTCCGCCGGTAACCGACATAAACAAAAAAACTTTCCCACGGAAAGCTTCAAGCATTCTGCCGCGCAAAGAGGTAACAGACATCTAGTACCTCTCTTTTGAAAGTTCAAATTCGAAAATTTTATCATAAATAAAGAAAAGAGGCATAGCTATAACTGCATTATAAACCGATTCAGGAAGAACAATATGCAGAAGTGATGCAACAGAAGCATCATTGAAAATCAGCGCAAATATCAGAGTCAACCCGCCCTTTAAAAGCGATGCAACAAAAATAATCAATATAATAGTAAATGAACTTCCCTGAAAAACAGATCTTCCGACAAAACCGGCGAAAAAAGCGATGAGAACCTTCGGCAAAGTCATCAGTCCAAGCGGGCTGTTTGAATTAGCATCCTGAAAAATACCGGTAATGAAGGCACATGTCTGACCGTAAAATGAACCGAAAGAATACGAAAAATAAATGATTGCGATAAATGAAAGGTCCGGCTTGACTCCCGCGAAGCGAATAGCATCGAATGAAGGATGAGATTGGAGAATCAATGAAACCGCCAGAATAACCGCGGATAAGATGTATACAAGAATCATTTTTTCTGCTCTTCCTTTTGAGTTAACTCTACAAGTTCCTGACCCGGAACGTATTTAATAACATAAACTTCTTCAACTTTATTGTAATCTATAATCGGCGTCACTATTGCTCTTTGAAACGCGCTGGATTTTGTAACAACCGTCTGAGAGACCCTGCCGACAAGCAGACCCTGAGGGAATACACCGCCTTGTCCGGATGTTACAACATACACATTCGACGGAATCTGAACGGATTTCGATAAATAATCAATTTGCGCCAAACCTGGCCGTGAAGCACTTCCCTGCATAAGCCCCGGGGATCTCGAATCCTGAAGCATAACACCTATTTTCAAATCAGAACTGATAACGGGAAGAATTCTCGATACAGAACCTCTGACTTCAATTACTTTGCCGACAACAGCTTTCTCATCTGCATTAAAGGCTACAACAGGCATATTGATTTTTATGCCGTCATTTGATCCGCGGTTTATTATAATTGTACGGAACCAGTTATCGGGATCCTTTGATATAACCATCGCCGGAACATTGTCATAACCGACTTTATCGCCGAAGTTAAGCAAACGGCGGAGTTTCTCATTTTCTGATTTAATTTCTGTAAGATCTTCTGCTGTTCTCTCATAATTCTGAAGCTTCTCTCTGGTTAGGCGAAGTTCCTCATTAAGGGAATTCAAATCGGTAAATCCAGCCCATATCTTACGGACATTATTCTGAGAATACCAATACAGCTTCTGGAACGGAGTCATAAACGCACTTGCAACACCTTCAATCGACAACGTAAAAGATGTCGATTGAAGTGACATCGATATGATACAGAATAGAATATAAAAGACCAGTGATGCACCGGTCTTATTTCTGATAAAAAAATCCACTGGCAAACCTTATTTTAAATTCGATTTATAAAGGTTCTTAACCTCGTCAAGAAACTTCCCTGCACCCAGAACAACGCAAGTCAAAGGATTCTCAGCTCTGATAACAGGAACCCCTGTTTCCTTGCTGATATATTTATCCAAACCTTTAAGCAATGATCCGCCGCCGCTCATTACAATACCGCGTTCAACGATATCGGCAGCAAGTTCAGGAGGAGTTCTCTCAAGGGCATGTTTGATACCGTCAAGAATCTGTTCAGTAGGCTCTTTGAGGGCCTTTCTGACTTC
>JAKJGA010000300.1 GCA_022704645.1 Spirochaetota bacterium | reverse complement strand
TAAGCAATATTTCATTATCTCCGGATGCCCAGAGAATAATTACAAACATGGATCATATAGCAGAACTTCTCGATGAGAGGAAGCGCAAGAAAGATTATTCACTTTCCGAACTTGCTTCTGAAGTTTCTGCATCTTTGGATGAGTCGTCAGAGAAGTACGAGCTTAGAATTGAAAGAGATGATGACGCCGTACAGATTATGACGGTTCATAAAAGCAAGGGTCTTGAATTTCCGGTTGTTTTCGTTGCCTCTGAATTCTTGCGGAAGCCTAGCGATAAGGAATTGGGCTTTGTATGCAGAATTGACGGGAAGAACACTCTTGTGATGAACGACGGATCACCTTATAGTACAAACATTATAGGTTCAATTTATAAAGACGAAATTATTTCAGAAAATCTACGTCTTTTTTATGTAGCACTTACCAGAGCTAAATTCCGAGTCTATCTTTATCATGCTGAGAAAAAAATTAAAAATGGATCTATAAAAAATGAATATTCGGCATTAAACCATATTCTTACATCTCATGAACCAATATTTAAAGAAAGAGAAACTGTTGATGTGTTAAATGAATTTGCACAAAAACACGGATTCCTTTTTAGGGACATTTCTTCTCTTACTGATTCACAGAATCAAGCTGCAAATCAACCTGATTCAAAGAAAAAACTAAGCGCTAGAATTATTCCTGAAATTAAATTTAAAAATTTCAAAGTTGCAAGTTACTCGATGATTACCGAAGGAAAAGACATCCCTTATGAAAATGTAATTGATGAAAATCACAAGTTAGATTCTCAATCTGGTGAAAAAGTTTTTCTGCATGAGTTTCCGAAAGGAAGCGAAGCCGGGAACTGTCTTCATGGAGTGCTTGAGAAACTGATTGCAAATAATGATCCGGATGAGAAAGTAATTGATTCTTTTCTGCGAATGTACGGAATAAAATTTATTTATAAAGATGTTGTTGTCAAGCTGATTGAAGAAGTAAAAAATGCTTTGTTCTGTTCTGATAATATGAGATTCAGACTTTCTGATTTAAATAACGAAAATATGATTAGTGAACTTGATTTTCATTTTTCTTTTGATAAATTTGCTTCTGATAAATTTGAAGAAATAATCTGCAAGGATGCTCCGCACCTGCATATTAGAAATACAATTTCAGAAATTTCTATCACAGGATTTATGAAAGGTTTTGCCGACATGGTTTTTTGTCATGAAGGCAAGTATTTCATACTCGACTGGAAGTCAAATTATCTCGGTGATTATGCATCGGACTATTCAGAGGAAAAACTGATTCAGTCCATGCGATCATCGAAATATGCCGTTCAGTTATATATTTATACATTTGCTCTATATAAACTGTTAAAGATACGCAATAAGGAATTCAGCTACGATGATTTCGGCGGATTTTTTTATGTTTATCTGCGCGGTGTATCAGCCGGAAGCTCAAACGGAATATATTATTACAGGCCTTCATTTGATGCGGTGAAGAAAATCGAGAAGGAGCTTAGCGGTGAATAGTTTAAGAGAAAAATATTCCGTTTTTGAATTATTCGACGAATTGGATTTCGAATTTGCGGAAAATGTCATGAGTCTCTCTTCTAATGATGAAGATGTTTTTCTTGTTTCATTGATTGCTTCCCATGCTTCTAAAAATAATTCAGTCTGCTTTGACTGCGAAAGTGACACTTTTGAAAATGAAACGATTAACCAGATAATAAATAATCTAATCGATAATAAAACCCGGAAAAAATTCGCATATGA
>JAKJGA010000299.1 GCA_022704645.1 Spirochaetota bacterium | reverse complement strand
CTGCTTTAATATAGCAAGAAGTGAAGAAGCTTCGATTGAAGGTCCTTTAGTGATTAAAATGCTGTCTCCGTCTCTTGCTCCTCCGGGAGAAATCCATTTATTTGAATCGGCAAATCCCCAGACACTGACTCCTCCGACAGTCGGAACCGTTACTGCTCCATACCAACCTGTATGACCGCCTACGATTGTAATTCCTAGATCTTCAGCTGTTTTAGAAATTGAATCTATTATTATTTTAGTATCTTCTTCAGAGAACGATGGAGGAAGCAAAAGAGTATATGTCATGAATTGAGGCTTAACTCCGGTAACAGCGACATCACTTGCACCTATATGAACAGTAAACCATCCGAAAGTTTCGAGAGGAAGACCCGGTGCCGGAAATATGGGATCTTCTGCAATCGCCATTACTCTTCCGTCAGTAAGTCTTAAAACTGCTGCATCAAGACCCGCACCTGGACCTATTATAACATCACTCGACTTTTTTCCGAGAGAATTTCCTATAAGAGCTTCCATCTTATCAGGAGAAAGTTTTCCTATTCGATTTTTATTCATGGTTGATATGATCTCCAAGAATTTTTCTTACATCGGAAACTTTTCCTTCGAGCCTTCCTTCTGCCCCTTTTCTGTCATCAATGGTTATATGAGTTAATACTCTCGGAGCTTCTTTTAATAATTCGTTGTGGCATTCCATTATCACTGAAAGAACTTCTTCCTGTTTTCCTTCGATTGTAGTCTGCATTGCTCCGAGTTTGTAAGGAAGACCTGATTTATCGATGATTGAAACTGCTTTGGCAATAAGGTCTTTTAACTCTTCGCCCTCACCGATTGGAATGATTGAAAATGATGCTAACATAAAAATCTCCGCCGTAATTATTTCCGGCGGAGATGATTGAACAATCGTAATGACCGTCTCCCTTCGGCAGAATTACCTGCAGCAGGTTCATCGGGTATAATCTCAGACTTTCGCCACCCCGTCGGATAATTCCTTTTATTCTGAAAATGAAACTGCAGTCAAGCAAAAAGCTTCAGGTAAAATCAAGAGTTGATAAATGAAAAAACATCCTTCTTCCATCTTGCAGGACTGCTTGAAAAAATAGTTTCATGATCCGCATCATCATATTCTAACAAGACTTTCTTTGATGGAATATTATCATAGATAAGTTTCATTTCATCTTGTCCGACCCTGTTGTCGAGTTTTCCATGAAGAAGCAAAACTTTTGATTTCATTTTTTTCACATAATCAGATGGATTATGTGAAAAACCCCAGAACCCGTGCTGAATACCGCCCCAGAAAACAATCATACCGGCAATAGGAAACTGCGGAACACCAAGAAGATTAAATCTGTTACACACAGTTCGATAAAGAGTACTGAAGGGACATTCAAGAATCACAGATGAAGGGGATATCGAATAATCGCTGACAGCTTTCATAATTGCAGCTGCTCCCATAGAAAAACCGAATAGAATGATGTTTTTGTCTTTCTTGGCAATATAATCATAGCATCTTTTCACCTGTTCCGATTCATAATAACCAATTGTAGTTTTATCTCCTTCAGATCCACCCGCTCCCATAAAATCAACCAGCAAAAAGGAATATCCTTCAGAAGCAAAAACTTGAGCACGATCAAGCATATTTGATTTCTTTCCTCCGTATCCATGAAAAAGAATAACGGTTCCTTTGGACTTCTTATGTGTGAACTCCCAGCATTCTATTTTAGGATTCTTTCCTATAACTATTGTTTTGTAATCATAAGA
>JAKJGA010000069.1 GCA_022704645.1 Spirochaetota bacterium | reverse complement strand
CCCGTGTAGAAAAAAGTACCTACATCGCTTCAAAAACCAAAGAAGCAGCTGGTCCTACAAACAACTGGATCAATCCCGATGAACTAAAAACAACAATGAAAGGTCTGTATGACGGATGCATGAAAGGAAGAACTCTGTATGTAATTCCTTTCAGCATGGGTCCTGTCGGATCAAACATTGCTAAAATCGGTGTTGAAATCACTGATTCTCCTTATGTTGTTGCAAACATGCACATCATGACACGCGTCGGCGCAAAGGTTCTTGAAGTTCTCGGTGAAAACGGAGAATACGTTCCTTGCCTTCATTCTGTCGGCAAACCTCTTGCGGCCGGAGAAAGCGACAACGGCAAATGGCCTTGCGCTCCTCTTGATAAGAAATATATTTCCCACTTTCCAGAAGAAAGAACAATCTGGTCATACGGATCCGGTTACGGCGGAAACGCTCTTCTCGGAAAGAAATGCCTCGCGCTCCGTATCGCTTCCGCTATCGCGCGCGATGAAGGATGGCTGGCTGAGCACATGCTCATTCTTAAAATTACTAATCCAAAAGGCGCTTCAAAATTTGTTGCAGCTGCGTTCCCTTCTGCATGCGGAAAAACTAATCTCGCGATGCTTGTTCCTACTATCCCTGGATGGAAAGTTGAAACTATCGGTGATGATATCGCATGGATGAAATACGGAAAAGACGGAAGACTTTATGCTATCAATCCTGAAGCAGGTTTCTTCGGCGTTGCTCCTGGTACATCAATGGATTCAAATCCGAATGCTATGAGATCAATTGAGAAAAATACAATTTTCACAAACGTTGCTCTTACTGAAGACAAAGACGTATGGTGGGAAGGCATCGGATATGACGCTCCTGGCAAAGTAATTGACTGGAACGGAAACGAATGGGTTCAGGATAAAGCTAACAAAGAGCAGAAACCTGCGGCTCATCCAAACGCACGTTTTACAGCTCCTGCAAAACAGTGTCCTGCAATCGCTCCTGAATGGGAAGATCCGAACGGAGTACCTATTTCTGCGATTCTTTTCGGCGGAAGAAGACCTAGCACTATTCCATTGATTCATCAGGCAAAAAGCTGGAATCACGGCGTATTCATGGGTTCAATCGTAGGATCTGAAATTACTGCTGCGGCTCTTGACCTTAAAGCAGGAACTATCAGAAGAGATCCTTTTGCAATGCTTCCTTTCTGCGGATATAACATGGGCGATTATTTCAAACATTGGATAACTGTCGGATCAAAATCAACTGAAGACAAGCTTCCTAAGATTTTCTTCGTTAACTGGTTCAGAAAAACCAAAGAAGGCAAATGGCTCTGGCCTGGTTACGGCGAAAACAGCCGTGTACTCAAATGGATTTTCGAACGCTGCGACGGTGAAGGAAAATTCCAGGAAACTGCTATCGGCGTGATGCCGACTGTTGACGCGATTGACAGACCTGAAGGTGTAAGCGAAGAAGACATGAAAGAACTTCTTTCACTCGACAAAGAAGGCTGGAAAGCTGAAATTGCCGACGTTAGAGCAAATCACTATCCGACTTTCGGAGATAATCTTCCGAAAGAACTTATGTCTGAACTCGAAGCAATCGAGAAAAGACTCGGTTAACAATAAAAAAGGGGCGAAAGCCCCTTTTTTATTGTCCCAAAAAAATTCCAGGTAAGTTTAATTTTTTTTCTCAAAAACCGATTTGTATGTCTCCATTCCGTCTTGCTGCGAATTGTTAATCATTTCATCAAATGATAATTTTCCGCTTGTGTATGATCTGTAATTATCTCTGAAAATTGATGTCAATTCCCAGAAAATATCACCGGTTGTTATCGGCTTAAGGATTTTTGCGGAATCTGCCTGCAAACGTCTGATCTTTTGTCCTTCAAAACGCTGATCTTCAAAATCCAGAACACTGTTATTCCAGAAGCTTTTTAACGGAGGAAGCATTTCTGTTTCGGCAAAGCGGGCTTCGAGAGCAGAGTTGTCATACTGAATATACTGAATGATGCCAAAAATAAAATCTGCATCCTTCGTTCCTTTTGGTATTCCAAGAAAAGAGCCTCCCCATGATGATCCGGTTTTTATTCCTTTTTTATATTGAGGTAGTGCTCTGACTCTAAATTGATATCTGCCTTCTTCTACTGCAGGATCTGTTTGTGAAACCCACCAGTCCGGAGAAATATATGATGCGTATGTTCCGTCTTTTATAAGTTTATAGAAATTGCCCCAATCCCATGTTGTCATAGCTCCGCTTTTTACCCAGTTGTTCCATTTCAATACAAAATTTTTGAATTCTGCGGAATTCAAATTAGGCTTTCCGTCTTTTGTCAAAATTTGAGCTCCGGTTTGCTGCCACACCATGAACATTGTATCGTAAAGACCCATTCCTGAACTTGGCAGAGCAAAATGCTTCTGTTTTCCGTTTTCATCAAGTTTTCTAAGCAATTTTGCTTTTTCGAAAAACTCGTCCCATGTTTCTATTTTTGCTACATCAACACCGGCATTCTTCCATATAGTGTCATTGTAAACCATTATTACAGGATGCGCATCATGAGGAAGACCGTAGATATTTCCTCCATATGTTATTAATGATAAACGGCCGGCACTTATGTTATTGTTAATTGTACTTTTGGCGATGAATTTGTTGAGCGGTATAACAAATGACTTCTCAGGATCTTTACTGAGAATTCTATTGTTTTCAATCAACCATTCAATAATATCCGGGGCACCTTCTCCATCCGTCATTACGGCTTGAAGTCGCTGAATAAAAGCATTTTGTCCGAAAAGTTCAATCTGGAGATCAATATTGAATTTTTTATCAATATCTGCTTTCCGTCTTTTCCATTCTTCGCAGTTATTTTCGGCAAAAGACCATAGAATGATTTTTCTTTTTTGATGATTCGCCTGCGCGAATGAAAATAGTATCGCGCATAATGCGCATAGTGCTAATGTAGTTTTTTTCATTTTACCTCATTAAATTTAATTAGTTTATCATAAATGATTTCTGATACATTATTTCGCTTAAACCTAATTGTCATAAACATCTTCTTCGGTCGTTTCTTCCGGCTCTTCATCATCGAATCCGTCGTTTGCTATGTCTGATGAAATTATTTCATATGGATCAATTTTTGAATTAAATCTGATCATCGCGTTGTTTTGAGCGTTTTGAATCATTTCATCAAACAATATATGTTTTTCGTTGTAATATTCATTATACTGCTGGCCGAAATCAGCAAGATAATTCCAGAAATGATCTGCCATAAGTATCTCCGGGAGATTTTCTGCAGATTTTATCTGAATCCTTGCAATTTGCGCATTTTCGAAACGTATATCTTTCTGATTAAAAATTTTATGATTCCATATATTTTTCAGAGGCGGAATCATTCCGCTGTTTTTATATCTTTCAATTACAGCATCTTTGTCATACTGCATGAAATTCATTATTTGAAATATTTTTTCAGGATCTTTTGTTCCTTTAGGTATGGCTAAAAAAGAGCCGCCCCATGATGAGCCGCATTTCATTCCTTTTTTGTATACCGGAAGATTCCGGATTCTCATGCTGTATTTTCCTTTTTTTGCCGCTGCGTCACTTTGCGAAACCCACCAGTCCGGAGCTATATATGAAGCGATTGTTCCGTCAGCAATTTGATTTGAGAAATTAGTCCATTCCCATGGAGTCATTGTTCCGGTCTCTGCCCAGGATACCCATTTTTTTACAAATTCTATAAACTGCGGTGAATTGAAATCAGGTTTTCCGTCTTTGGTAACAATGGGTATTTCCGTCTGCTGCCAAATCATAAACATGCTGTCCGCCAAACCCATATTGCTGCTTGGCAGAGCGAAGTGAACAGGCATTCCGTTTTTCTTTAGAAGCAAAAGTTTTTTTGCTTCTTCAAAAAATTCATCCCATGTTTCAATAGCGGAAACGTCGACTCCGGCTCTTTTCCATACTGTATCATTGTATATCAGAACTGCAGGATGAGCATCGTGCGGCAGTCCGTAAATGTTGCCCGAATATGTTATTGAAGAAAAACGAGACGCTATAACTTTTTTTGCAAGTCCGTATTTTTCGATATATTTGTTAAGAGGAATTACGAAAGATTTATCAGGATCTGAATAAAGTATTCTGTTGTTTTCTATCATCCAATCGATGATGTCCGGAGCTTTTTCACTTCCCGACATTGCATTTGTGAATCTTTTTAGAAAGTTTTTTGGAGATAGAAGTTCAATCTTAAGATCAATGTTGAATTTTTTATCAATATCATCTTTTCTCATTTTCCATTCGTCACAGTTAAACAAGCCAAATGACCAGACGGTAACAATACGTTTTTGCTGTTTTGCTTCAGTGAAAGATAAAATAATCGCACATAATATACAGAGTGATAAAGTAATTTTTTTCATTTTACCTCATTGATGATATAGTTCATTGCATATCTTTTCAGATATTCCTCGCCGGAATGTCGGACTCAATTTTAAGCTGTGATATTATTGATAAATGAGTTCGTGACGAAATCAAGAACAAATTGCGATGTACAATTTAAAAAATATGATCTTGTATAAGCAGAATGAATTTGAAAAGATAACGTAGGCATGATATTATTGTGATTATGATACAGAAAAATGAAACAAATGAAACCCAAGTATGTAAATCAGAACAGCATCGGAAAGCTTTTGAAGGTATTCGATTACTCTGAATTTCCGTGCCTTCTAATTCAAATAATCCGAAAGAACATTTTTTAAAGCTTTGTTGCCTTTGATGCGGTAGATGTAATAATCACTGTCAATGGTCATGATTTCTTTTATTCCTGACATTTCGGAAACGACTAAAAGTGAACTGTCAGCAAGATCCATCGGCACATCCGAATACTTTTTCGAAAGTTCAATTATCCGGTCAAGATGAATCTTTTCAAGACTTACAATGTCAAGAGCATCACGGCGAAGCCATTCAAGAAATGCAATTTGAGCATCAGTGCTGAAACTCAACATATGAGAAACTTCTGTGATTACCGGCCATGTTGTAATGAATCGGCCTCTATATTTTTGAAGGAATGATATAACAACTGCATGATACTTGTCATCACGGTCAAAAAGCGCGATTAAAGGGCCGGCATCAACGAGAATGTTTTTCACGGAGTTTTCCTTTCAGAATTGATTTATAATCTTTGGAAGAGTTTGATTGACCGCTTCCTGCTTTTCCGAATAAGTCTTTGCCTAGTTCGTATGGAGAAGTGACTTCGTGATATTTCTTAAAATATAAATCCAGTGCGCTTTTAATAATTTCTGACTTAGGTTTGTTTTCAGTCTTGGAAATTTGATCAAGCTTGCTCTCTATTTCAGATGAAAGACGAATAGACAACATTTTTTCACCTCACGTATTACGCATTGTAATACGTGAGGTGAAAAAGTCAACTTTTTTGAGAAGAATCGGATTTAAAATAAGTCGTTAAATCCGGCAAAAAAAGCATAATGATATTTCTATATGACGGATAGTTGGAAATCCGAAGTGCAAAAACACTTCGGAAAAGGATGAATGATAGACAAGACCCTAAACTATCAGCCGAAGGCTGATACAACTCGGGCGACCGCAGCATCCGGCAAAGCCGGTGCGAGGAATTCGCCCGACAAGCACCGCGCAGCGGCGCCCTTTTCTTTCGTCCATTTCTTTTGGGCGACGCAAAAGAAATGGACGAATTGGATTTAAAAGGTGCGGAGCACCTTTTGGGTATTGCATGACACCATGCAAAAACGAATTTCAAAGGCGGAGCCTTTGACTACAAGTCCGGTGATCGGACAGAACCGGGTAAAGGGCGTGGAACGCCCTTTGAATAACTTCATTATTATTGACAAAAAGCCCGCTTATAATAACTTTTAACAAAATTATATCAAGGGTTAGGTTTATGAAAAAAGATGTCAAGATCGGACTCATCGGCTACGGCACTGTCGGCAGCGGAGTCTATGGTCTACTCAAGAAAAATTCTGAAGTTATCGCGGCGCGCACAGGACTTAATGTATCAGTTAAAATGATCTGTGATCTGCGTGCTGACAAGATTGCGTCAGAAGTCACCGGAACCGCCCTTACGACGAACTGGAAAGATATAATTAATGATAAGGAAATTGATACTGTAGTAGAACTCATCGGCGGCGTTGAGCCGGCTAAATCTATGATTATCGAAGCATTGAAAGCCGGAAAGAATGTCGTCACTGCGAATAAAAAACTTCTTGCCGAGGCCGGAAGTGAAATATTTTCAATCGTAAAAAACAGCAAGGTAAAACTCGGTTTTGAAGCAAGTGTCGGTGGCGGAATTCCATGTCTTGACGCGCTTAAATCAGGTCTTGTCGGAAACCGAATCAACAGCGTAATGGGAATATTAAACGGAACAACAAACTATATCCTTACACGTATGGAGGAGGGCGGTCTTTCTTTCGGTGATGCACTCAAAGAAGCTCAGCGTGAAGGTTTCGCAGAAGCTGATCCTACATTCGACATTGAAGGCTATGATGCCGGTCACAAGATTACTCTTCTCGGAATGCTTTCTTTCAACAAGGAGATTGATTATTCGGCGGTTTCAAAAGAAGGAATCACAAGAATTTCTTCCATAGATATGCATTTCGCGCGCGAAATGGGTTATGTTATCAAACTTCTCGGAATAGCGAAAGACGTAAACGGAAAAATCGACGTAAGAGTTCATCCGACGATGATAAGAAAGAATCACCAGCTCGCGTCTGTGAGACGCGAATTTAACGCGATTCTTTTTGACGCGGACATGACAGGCAATGTGGTTCTTTTCGGAAAGGGAGCTGGTTCATTTCCGACTGCTTCTGCAGTTATCAGCGATGTTGTTAAAATTTCGCAGAACAGCATGACAGAAGACAGTGCGCTTCATCTTGACGGAAAGGCGGAGCTTCTTCCTTCAGGCGAAAGATGCTCGCGTTTTTATTTCAGAATGCGTACTGAGGATTCTTCAGGCGTGCTTGAAAAAGTTGCCGGAGTTTTTGCTAAAAATAATATTTCAATCGCGTCCGTGGTTCAGAAGGAAAAAGACAGCACTGATAATACAGTGCCTCTGATAATAATGACGCACAGTGCAAGCGAAGCTTCGATGAAGAAATCGCTTGAATTGATTAATGGATTTGATTTTATAAAAGAAGAAGTAGTTGTAATAAGGGTGGAAGACTGATGAATGCTTATTTTAGATGCATCGACGGATGTGAAGGAAAATTTTCGTTAACTGATATAATATACAAATGCCCAAAGTGCGGATCTCTGCTCGAAGTTCATCATGATGCTGATTATCTTAAAAAGAAATCAGCATCTGAGTGGAAGGAAACTTTTTCTTCGAGAATGGGAACAACTAAATGGCCTTTCGGATCAGGTGTCTGGAGATATAAGGAATGGATTAATCCTGATATCGACGACGAGAATATTGTTTCGATGTATGAAGGAAACAGCAATCTTTTCTGGGCGAAGAGATTCGGCGGATTTCTCGGGATGAATGATCTCTGGGTCAAGATGTGCGGAAATACTCATACCGGTTCTTTCAAAGATCTCGGAATGACAGTTCTTGTTTCGCAGGTTAATGACATGATAGCTCGCGGAAAGAAGATCAAAGCTGTTGCATGCGCTTCAACAGGCGATACTTCAGCGGCTCTTTCGGCTTACTGCGCGTATGCGGGCATTCCGTCGATTGTATTTCTTCCTGCTGATAAGATTACTACCGCTCAGCTCGTTCAGCCTATTTCGAATAATTCGATTGTCCTTTCAATCGACACTGACTTCGACGGCTGTATGAAGATCGTTCAGGAAGTGACAAAGAATAACGAGATATATCTTGCAAATTCGATGAATTCGCTCCGCATTGAAGGTCAGAAAACAATTGCTCCGGAAATCGTTCAGCAGTTCGGCTGGGAAGTTCCTGATAATATAATTATTCCGGGCGGAAATCTCGGGAATGTTTCGGCTCTTGCGAAAGGTTTTTCTCTTATGCTTGATCTGGGCATCATAACAAAGAAGCCGCGCATCATTCTTGCTCAGGCAAGAAACGCGAATCCGCTTTACAGATCGTATCTCAAAAACTATGAATCGTTTGAACCGGTTAAGGCTGAAAAGACTCTGGCGTCAGCGATTCAGATCGGAGATCCGGTTTCTATTAAAAAGGCAATCAAGGCTCTGAAGGATTATGACGGAATAGTGGAAGACGCGAGTGAGGATGAACTCGCTGACGCGGCTGCTGTTGCAGACAAAACAGGAATGTATACATGCCCTCATACAGCTGTTGCTCTTGCCGCGCTTATCAAGCTTGTCGATAAGGGTGAAATCAAAAAGGATTCACGTACTGTTGTCGTTTCAACGGCTCATGGGCTCAAGTTTTCTGAATTCAAAGTTGGATATCACGAGTCTTCTTTGAAGGGCATCGAGTCGAAGCATGCGAATAAACCTTTACGTCTCGCAGCGGATGTTGTTAAAGTTACTGAAGCTCTCGAAAAGGAATTTGCTGCACGGACGTCAAAATAAATGTCTTCCCGGCACGGAGAAAAAAGCGTGATGAATATAGTTTTTGCTGTGTTCGCCGCGTTTCTTTTTCCGGCATCGGGTGTTGCATATTCGGGCAGAATATTTAAGTCGTATCTATCGGCTTTTATTCTGCCGTTTTTTCTTATGCTCCATGTT
>JAKJGA010000068.1 GCA_022704645.1 Spirochaetota bacterium | reverse complement strand
GACGCTTTTTAAGGAATCTCAATAACTGCAATAAACGGGGGAACTAATGAACAAAATTTTCAAGCGAACCGCTTCGATAACACTTTTTACTCTGCTGTTTGTTTTCGGCTGCGGATCACGCGCCGAAAAACTAAGTCAGGGTGATATTATGCCGCTGATGAACCGCATTCTTTCAATGCACGTTTCCCAGCACAGTTTCAATGATGAAATTTCGGAACGCACACTGAGTCTGATGCTTTCATATCTCGATTCATCTAAACTCTATTTCCACCAGTCGGACATAGACGAATTTATGAAAGATAAGAATAATCTTGATGACTTCACCGCTTCAAAAGATTATACATTTTTAAACAAGATTTTCGGGACATTCACAAGAAGATTTACCGAACGGATGAAATATTTTGACGAGCTTGTAAAAGCCGATCATAATTTCGATGTTGATGAATATATTGACCTTGACCGCGAAAAACTCGCCTACTGCTCGGATGAAAAAGAACTTAACGAAAGATGGCGCATTTTCGTCAAATACCAGCTTCTAAATTACATGAAAACCGGCAAGAATCTTGATGAAGCAAGAGAGAAGCTTTCAAAAAAATACAACACTGTCAAAAAAGAAAATGAGGTTTTCACAAAGGACAGAATATTTTCTATTTATTTGAACATGTTCTGTATGGCTCTCGATCCGCACACAAACTATCTGACGCCTGAAGAATTTCAGGATTTCAGAATATCCATGGAACTTCAGCTCTCGGGAATCGGGGCGGTTTTGAGATCGGAAGACGGATTTGTTTTCGTAGAATCCATCATCAAAGGCGGACCGGCGTCAAAACTTCCTGAAGCTGCTGCGCTCAAGGTTAATGATAAAATAATCGCCGTTGCACAGGGAAGCGATGAACCGGAAGAAGTTATAGATATTCCGCTTTCAAAAGCTGTAACAAAGATAAGAGGAAAAAAAGGAACCAAGGTGGTTCTCACTGTTGTAAGAACAGATCCGCAAACCAAGCAGGAAAAAACTGTTATCATTCCAATAGTAAGAGATACGGTAGCCCTTAAAGATAAAGAAATCAAATATGATGTTTATAACGGTAAAAACGGAAAAATCGGATACATCAAGTTTCCTGAATTTTACGCACCCGTAAAAGAAGGAAGCAAATACTGCTCACAGGATTTATACAATGCCCTGGTTGAACTTCAGAAGCAGAAAGTCAAAGGAATAGTTGTCGACCTCAGAGGAAATCCGGGCGGATCTCTTGCCGAGGCAGTCAGAGCCGTTGGTCTTTTCATAAAGAGCGGTCCGGTTCTTCAGGTAAAATACAGCGACAATATCGATATTCATAAAGATGAAGATTCCAATATTTACTATGACGGACCTTTAACAGTTCTTATAGACAAAGGAAGTGCGAGCGCATCCGAAATTTTTGCCGGCGCAATAAAAGATTACGGCCGCGGAATAATCCTCGGTTCATCAAGAACTTTCGGAAAAGGAACTGTTCAGGATCTGAGAAGCTTCGATTCTACCGGGGCAATTAAAGTTACCATTCAGATTTTTTATCAGCCTTCAGGAACCTCAAACAACCTAAACGGTATCGAAGCTGACATTAAGATTCCTGATCTTATGGAAGTCTTCGATTTTGATGAAAGCAAGATGAAATATCCTCTCGCATGGCAGCCGATTAAAAAAGCCGAATATCGTTCGGTAGCGAATAAATATCTGACTCCTGCAACACTTTCGATGCTGAAGAGAAATTCCGAAAGAAGAATCAAGGCAGATAAAGAATTTCAGGATCTGAACAAAAAAATTGAAGAATACAAAACCGTTCTATCAGCAAAAAGAGTCAGCCTGAAAAAAGACGCAAAGGTTGAGGCTGTTGAGGATGATATCAGAAAGATATCGGAAGACAAAAGCAAGGATGAAAAAGTGTTCGATGCAACAAAGGACATTTTTCTCCGTGAAGCCTTTACAATCACAGAAGATTATGCTAAAATGCTCGGAGCAAAATAATAAACAGCATTACAGACGGATTTTTTCCGTCTGTAATTAAAAAAGGAAAACATATGCCTCCTAAAAAAACAGTTAAAAAGAAAACATATCTTTCGGTTGTTCTTCCTGTTTATAATGAAGAAGAAAATATCGAAATGCAGTATCAGAAGATCAAAGAAAATCTGAATGCAATTAAAAAAACTTATGAAGTAATCTTTGTCGACGATGGAAGCCGGGATAATTCATACTCTATTCTTTCAAAGATTGCGGCAAAAGACAAAAATGTAAAACTTGTCAAATTCAGACGCAATTTCGGACAGACCGCCGCTATGGCAGCCGGAATTGATTTTTCCGAAGGTGAAATAATAGTGTTTATGGATTCGGATCTGCAGAATGATCCGTCTGACATTAAAACCGTTCTTGAAAAAATTGAAGAAGGATACGATGTCGTAAGCGGTTGGAGAAAATTCCGCAAAGACAAAATGATTTCAAGAAAGATTCCTTCAAAAATCGCAAACCGCCTTATAGCAAAAGTCAGCGGCGTTCCTCTGCACGATCTAGGATGTTCTCTCAAGGGATATCGTGCCGAAGTTCTGAAAAAAGTGCGCCTGTACGGCGAAATGCACCGTTTCATTCCGATTCATGCTTCGTGGGTCGGTGCAAAAATAATTGAAATTCCGGTAAAACATCACGCACGCCAGTTCGGGAAATCAAAATACGGAATACAGAGAACTCTCAAGGTGCTTCTTGATCTTATAACAGTTAAGTTTATGAGTTCGTATGCAACCAAGCCTATTTACCTTTATGGCGGAGTTGCTCTCGGAGTATTTCTTCTCAGCATCATGTCGCTCGCAGGAACAATTCTTATGAAATATTTCAAGGGAATGAACATGACAGGAAATCCTCTTCTCATGCTTTCATCAATTCTCTTTCTATTAAGCGTAATATTGATATTGATGGGAATACAGTCCGAAATACTTATTCGAATATATCATGAAACAGAAGGAAAAGAACTCTACTACGTCAAAGAAACCGCCAACATCAAAGAAAAGAATTAGTTGCTTCTTATGGTCTTATTCCTGAATTCTTCGGGAGTAAGACTTGTATATTTTTTAAATGTCCTGTTAAAATGACTCTGATCGCAAAAACCGCAGTCAAGCGCGGTCTCGATGAGGCTTCTGCCCTCAAGCATCATTACCTTTGCCTTACGTATACGTACAAGAATGTGATAGACCGAAGGCGTTACACCGAAATCTCTTCGAAAAGACCTGAGTACCGAAAACCTGGATTTTCCGCAAACGCTCACGTCTTCAAGCGTATTTTTTTCTGAATAATTTTCACTGATTATATTCCGGATTCTTTCAGAATCCGTGTCCTTGAATGAGTATGATGGTTCAACCTGTTCAATCAATATTTGCTCGATGAGTGCGGCATCAGGTATATTCTTATTGTAGATTGAAGGATATTTTCCGGCAATATCCTTCAATATCAGATACTTCTTGCGTGTTCGGCATAATATATCCGAATTTTGCGCGAAGGTTATAACGACGATTGCGGCTTCATCAAACGTCTTCGCGCTATGCGGAGTAAAAGGGAAAATTATATAAGCATCACCGGAAGAAAGTTCATAGGATTCCTCTTCAAAAGAAAGAATTACTTTCCCAGATGAAACAAAACCGGCAATAATTCTTTCGTGAATATGAAGGGGAAAGGTATGATCCTTTCCCGAAAAATATACTTCATCCTCTTTAAGACTCATTCCTCCTAATTAAGAGGCGGAACAAATTTTGCAAGAAGTATTATTCCGTCATTACCGGCTTTTACCGAGTGAATGGTATCTTCAGGTATAAAAGCTGCGACACCCTTCTCGTAAGAATATTCACTGCCTGCAAGATTAAAGATTCCGCTGCCGGCAAGCACTTCATGTGTTTCACTTTTCCCTTCATGCATATGAGACTTAAGTTCAGCACCGGGATCAAGCCGTACTATATGACAGCTTATTTTTCCGCCGCTGTCTTTGGATGTGATGAGATTACGCATATAGACTCCGTCAAATGACGGATGCGGATTCCATGAATCATTTTCATTCATGCCTGTTGATGTGATAATTTTTGATAAATCTGTTTTCATAAGTTCCTCCTTTTGATTAAGAGAACTTATGACGTCATTGTTAAAATGTATTGGATTATATTGCAGAAAAGAAAAAGAAAAGGACCGCTTTCGCGATCCTTTTGTGCCCAGGACGAGATTCGAACTCGTACAGAAGAACTTCCGCTAGCCCCTCAAGCTAGTGTGTCTACCAATTCCACCACCTGGGCGATGGATACTTGATATAATTCAGTGCATTTTCCGTCAAGAAAATTATCGAATAATGCGGTGAATGAATTTGAAATCTTCACAGCCCGCGCGTTCTATAAGCATAAACAGAATTGATTCTGCCGGAAGAACTTTTACCCCTTCAGAAACAAGTGAATTTAGAGCATATTCCATGCTCTTAGAATTTCTTGAAGCTACCGCATCTGCAACGACATAGGTTTCATAACCTTCCGCAAGAAACGAAAGAGCTGTCTGATAAATGCATATATGCGATTCGATTCCGCAGATAACGGCTTTTTTTCTGTTTAACTTTTTTACCGCGTCATTAATTGAACTCTCTTTAAGTGAATCAAAGTGAAGTTTTTCCATGATGCTTACTTTGTCAAAACCTTCAGAGGTTTTTAATTTCTTTATCGTAGAACCTACACCGTTAGGATACTGTTCAGTCGCAATGACCGGAATATCGAATTTCGCATAAGCAGCAACAAGCATCTGAATGTTTGAAACAGCCTCCTGAAGATCAGGCTGATTCATTGCCGGAACGAGTTTTTCCTGCATATCTATTATCATCAAAAAAGAATCTCTGAGCATGTCCCCTCTCAATTATTTAAGTAAGTCTTCGCCGATATTATCAAGAATCTTATCACCCTTCAAGGATTTTATTCCGCTGTTGATTTCGTTTTTATTTTTTTCAACAATACTTTCCTTCGGTCCTTTGATATTGAGATTATATCCGTTGTTTCTGTCTGCACAGAATTTACATTCTTCTTTCGGAGTCTTTCCGGGGATAAAAACTTCTTTTATAATTTCCTTGCAGTCGGCCGTCGGTTTCATTCCGCTGAAAGCACAGACTTCCATTGATTCAAGTCCTGCAAACTCAGGAAATCCTGTAACGGGATAACGGCTGAGAGCCTGACGCATATATCTTCCCCATGTCGGCGCCGCGATCCCGCCTCCCGTCTGCCCTACACCGAGTGAAATACCCTGAGTGTCATAACCGAACCATATCGCAGTTGTAACTTCAGGTGTAAACCCTACGAACCACGCATCACGCCAGCCGCTTGTAGTCCCCGTTTTACCGCACGCAGGACGGCCCGGATATGCACCGGCGCCTGTTCCCGAATTGATGGTACTTTGAAGCATGCTTATCATTATCTGTGAAGTCGCCGGCTCAATAATCCGCCTGCGCTTTTCATTTTTCTTTTTCATCTCGGATTCGTAGTCTTTAATTATCTTCTTATCGCGGTCTTTTATGTATCTGATTCCGAAAGGAAGAACTTCCATACCGCCGTTGGCAATAGCACCATATGCGCAGGTAATTTCAAGCGGAGTCACATCTATTGAACCGAGTGCAATGGAAAAATTTCTCGGAATTCTTCTCTTCGCGCTTTGTTTGTCCATACCGAAAAAAGACGCGTAATAATCCATGACATTCTGAATGCCGATTGACTCGGCAAGCTTAACGGAGATTACGTTAATCGACATCGCGAGAGCACGGCGCAGAGTCATCATCCCGTTATAGCCGCCCTCATAGTTTTCCGGAGTCCAGTCGCCGCCCTCATTATCCATATAAAATGCCGGCGAATCGAAGAAAGATGATGCCGGTGAAAAATCGCCTTTTTCAAAAGCCGCGGCATAAAGCAAAGGCTTGATTGAAGAACCCGGCTGACGGTATGACTGAACAGCACGGTTCAGCTGATTCTGTCTTTCAAAAGTGCTTCCGCCGATCATAGCTTCGATATATCCGTTAGATTGATTAACGGAAATAAGCGCGCCCTGAACCTTCAAGAAATCTTTATCCTGAAAGTTGTTGAATTTATATTCAGAAAAGGTTTCCCCCATGTTGTCGCTTCCGAGGAAAAAATTGATAATTTCTATTTCGTCAAGCGCATCCTGTTTGAATGCATCGTTGATTTTCTTGCCTTCAAGCGAACCTTTGTTTGAGATTGAATTCAAATCAAAAAGCAATGTAAACATTTCCGCTTCTGCGGCAAACTGTTCCGTAATAACATCTTCTTTGAAAAAAAGGAGATTGGTAGAAACAGCATTCTGCTGACGCAAAGCCGATTCCATAACTTCATTCGCCGCAAGCTGTTTAGAAAGATCAAGCGTCGTATATACAGAGAGTCCGCCCGAATAGAGTTCCTCTTCTGTCATTTCCTTGAGGAGCTGGCGGCGCACATACTCGGTAAACCAAGGCGCTTTGTCTATGCGTTCCGACCACGAACTTATGCTCGGCGAAACATCGCTTATTTCATAACTGTATTCCGGCCAGAACTCATTATAAGCATCTTCGGCTTCCTTAACAGTGATATAACCCAAATCAGCCATCTTAGCGAGAGCTATTATATGCATCTGTCTTGAACGTTTGATATTTTTAATCGGCGAATAAAGATTCGGCGCCGAAGGAAGAGTCGAAAGAAGAGCGCATTCCGCTAGATTGAGATCCTTTACATGCTTTTTAAAATAGAGCTGTGAAGCTGCTTCAACTCCGTAGGTGTCATGACCTAAAAAAATCTGATTCAGATAAAGCTCCATAATCTTGTCTTTATCATAAAAAGCTTCGATCATCAGAGCGAGAAAGACGTCTTTGACTTTTCTGAATATGGTACGCTTGCCCGAAGTCATCAGAACCTTTGCAAGCTGCTGGGTTATCGTACTGCCGCCCTGCTTTATGCTGAAAGATGATATATTGACAAGCATCGCACGAACAATCGCCTTGGGATTAATTCCGATATGATCATAGAAATCATTATCTTCCATGGCGACGAAGGCATTGACAAGGTTTTTAGGCATATTAGAGTAAGGAACAACATCTCTCTTTTGGCGGAAAAGTTCGGAAATCAGAATTCCGTTTTTATCATAAAGCTTGGTGGTAGTTTCAGGCGTATATTCAGCGAGGGCTCTCACCTTCATAAAATCCGCGACTATAAATACCGTAAAAATAAACGCGCCAGCACTGAGCGCGATGATTATACGGCGCTTATTTTTCTGAAAATTAAAATTAAGAATAAAACCAAGAACGGTGTCAAAAGTCGGAATATGAATCTCGGGAAAGGATAATCTCGTTAAAAACGAGGGAATCCTGATCATACTCAATTTCGCTTTGCCGCCGAATTTCCGACCAAACATAACTCACCTTAAATTCATTATTTTTAAACTGAATCAGAACCGTTGTTTTTCTCTATTTATAGAAGAAAAGCCTAAAACAGCCCGGACAAAGACATAGGATTAAAAGGAAGCGCGGTATTCAACAATAAAAACTAAGTTTTATATCTTTTTTGATTTTGCTATGTAAAATGCACGTTTTGATATCATTTTTTCATTTTTTTGCCATTAATCGCCATTATTTAGCAATAATAATCATTAAAGGATCATTCAATAACACCGACTCTTTATATGACAATAAGGAATTCTCAGTTATCACGGATGATAACGGTAATATTCAAGGAGGAATAGAATGATTATCAATCACAACGTCAGCGCGATTTTCGCACATCGCACACTCAAGTTTCACGACTGGAGTCTCACTTCCGATATCGAAAAACTATCATCGGGATTGCGAATCAATAAAGCAGGTGATGACGCATCAGGACTTGCAGTATCTGAAAAAATGAGATCACAGATTCAGGGACTTCGTCAGGCTGAAAGAAACACAGAAGACGGCATGAGTCTTATACAGACTGCGGAAGGATATCTTGAGGAAACTCACGGAATCATTCAGCGTATACGTGTTCTTGCGGTGCAGGCGGCAAACGGAATTTATACTCCTGAGGACCGTCAGCTGATACAGGTTGAAGTATCTGAACTTATCGATGAAGTAGACCGTATTTCATCACAGGCCGAGTTCAACAAGATGAAACTGTTGACAGGTTCGTTTGCAAGACTCAGACCGACTGCTTCAATGTGGTTCCACATGGGTCCGAACATGCACCAGAGAGAAAGAGTATTTATCGAGACAATGACAACAGCGGCTCTAGGTCTTAGAAACCCTACAACGCTTACATTTATATCGATCTCGACTCCGGGCAAAGCAAACAGCGTAATAGGACTCGCAGACGAAGCTCTTAGAATTATATCAAAACAGAGAGCGGACCTTGGAGCATATTACAACAGACTCGAGCATGCAGCGAAAGGATTGATGAACGCGTACGAAAATACACAGGCATCAGAATCCCGCATCAGAGACACAGACATGGCAGAGCAGATGTCTTCATTTACAAGATATCAGATTCTCCAGCAGGCTGCGACATCGATGCTCGCACAGGCGAATCAGAAGAGCCAGGGAGTGCTCAGACTTCTTCAGTAATCGCATTAAATTTTGGCTTGAGCCAATTTCGCAATACCACAAAACAAAAAGCCGGACATCCCATCCGGCTTTTTAA
>JAKJGA010000298.1 GCA_022704645.1 Spirochaetota bacterium | reverse complement strand
AACATATCTGAGTTATTGGCGTAAAAGACTTGCCATAAATCAATAAATATTTTATAGTAATCGGTATATCTTATGATAAATATCGAACCTAAACTAAAAAACAGACTGGATGAAGCTGTCAAGAACAATGAAGAGATAGTTTTTGTGGCATATTCTCTTCTGGAGAAATTTGAATCCGGAATAAAATATGTAATAGGGCTTTCCCTTCCTGGCGGGATCAATGATGATCTCTTTTCTCCGATATTTACCTGTGTAAAAGAACTAACCACCAATGCAGTAAAGGCTAATATTAAAAAAGTTCTTATTAATGAGGGCATAATAAAAAATCCTTCCGATCTTGAAGAAACCGTTTCTAAGACAAAATCCGTACTTAATGAACGCGATATGCTCGAATATGCAATTAAAGCAAAATCTTACGGTCTCAGCGTGAGAATTTATATAAAAATCGAATCGGGAAGGCTGAAAGTCAGAGTTATAAATCCTGTTCCTTTGACGGATGCTCAGGACGAAAGAATTCAGAAGAAGATAAATACTGCGAAAAGATATGAATCACTTGCTGAGTTTTATATTGATAATCCTGATCCATTTGCTGAAGGTATGGGGCTTGGTTTATCGCTTGTTGTGGTTATGCTTAAAGGCGCGATGATTAAAGATGCAGTCTTTGAGGTAACAAGTGATAAGATATCAAAAACATACGCAACGCTTGAAATTCCGGTATAAACTGATTAGCAGAAATAATCTATCGGGAATCAGTTATTGCTGTTTTTTTCAACCGTAGCTTTTACCGTTGAGCGTCTAATAGTATCAGTTGAAAAATTGTCCATTATAACGGGTTTTCTTCCGTCAAAAACTTCAAAATAGAATACTTTAAGCAAATTTCCTGTGTGATATAGACCCAGCTGTGAAGCCTCAGGGCGATCCTTGTTTTCAACGCTCATAACTTCTTTTTCATTAATGCTCAGAACTGTTCTGTTCTTTTTAAACGAAATTTCAATTATAAAATTAGAAGAGTATGGAAGCGAGACTGTTTTTTCTTCGAGTGTTTTTATTTCGAAATTCAATTTTCTGTCACGAGGAAGAGTCGTGTCTTTTACTCTTGATGTAATATATTCGATTTTCGTAATTTCTGTCTTTGATCCTGTGAATCGGAATGCGGAAAATTCTCTATAGTCGCCCGGGCTGTCAAAAAAAACCGCAAATGCGCTTTTAGAAACCGGATTGTATGCATTTAGTTTCAGACTTATACGGTCATATTTGAAGCTTGCGAGAGTTCTAATCGAGTTATTGTTAATAAGTTCGCTGTAATTAAACTTGTATCCGTTTGTGCGGATGTCGTATAGAAAAGATTCCTCTCCGATTTTGTCGATTTTCCATGAACCGGAAACCTGCTGCCAGATGACTCCGTTTTCAGAGAAAAGAAACTGTGAACAGAGTAAACATATCAGAGAAAGAAATCTTTTCATGCCGACCGCCTTTTAGCGAAAAATTATTTTGAAGCTGTTATTGTTACCTGATTGGAGGATCCTTCGTCAATAGATACAGTATCTGAACCGGTAGTATCTGCTGTTACATATGCAGAACTAAATCCGCTTCCGTCATCAACAGCGCATTCAATTCTGCCGACTGTTTCTTTTACTTCTTTTGCTGTACTGGTTAAACCTGCATCAACAACTTCTTCTCCCCAATCGGCATCGCCCTCTGCCCAGACGATACTTTTTATCGAACCGTCAGACTGGTCAGAATTCTTAATGGATAATTCGGTTGAGCTGTCTGAGCTGCATGC
>JAKJGA010000297.1 GCA_022704645.1 Spirochaetota bacterium | reverse complement strand
CTGCAACTTTGTTTTCCAAAGAATTGAACGATAAAGGTAAATTTGACGATCCTCTCATTCGTATCATGCTCGCATATGTTTGGACTCTTTGCGGAAACTGGGATGAAGCTAGAGTTGATTTTCGAGCGGCTTATAAGCTTAATAAAACTCTTGTTTGGTCAAAAAAACTTGCAGAATTGGATAAACAGCCTGAAAATCTTTTTTTTATTTTCGGAGGACCCGGTGTTGAGCCTGAGTGGGACAAGACATCAAATGGTGAAGTAATTACTGGAATGAAAGGCCTCAGTTTCGAATCACAATCAAAACGAAGCGAGCTTATGATTTACGATGCATATCGGAAAAATATCCCGTTATTTATCAGTCCCGATTCTTCAGCATGGTATAAGCGACATATAGAGAGAAACAATGCTATACAAGAATTTGTACAGGATTTGCATTATGGTAAGACTGTAACTACTCAGGGAACATTAAGTACAATACAAGTTCTCGGAGCTGTTTCTGTCGGGCTTTTAGTTATAACTTCAGGATTGGCTGCCGGTGTTGGTATAATATATTTAGGTGCAATAGCCGAAAGCGGTGAGATGATGGCTGTGGGCTGCATTCCGATAATTTCTGGCTATAAGATCGGAAAAGGAATAATGGTGGACGGCTATAATGATGCATCAGAAAACTATAATAAAAATGTAGATCCTTCAAATTATTACAGATATGTCCGTTTTCTTCCGGAATATTTGTGGATAGGATGGACTAATAATAAAATCAATTATCCGATACAAATTAAAAAAAATAATGAAATAATTAAAAAAGTGAATTCTGAAGTTATCTTAACAGAAGACAAGAAAGCCATCACCAATTTATATTATGCGGATGTTGACCTGAAATATTCAGATTCATTTAATAAAAATGATTCAAAACCATCTGTCAATCTTCTTCATAAAGCGATTGCGAACAATAACAACCAAAGACTTTCTTATTTACTACAGAAGGGAGAGCTTAAAGAAAGACGTGATAAAAACGGGTTTACTCCTCTTCAATTGGCTTTCAATTTGAAAAAAATTGATGCATTTAGAATTCTACTAAAGAATGGCGCCGATCCTTACGTTGAATATGAAGATGGAGAAACTCTCCTTGTTAAATCTGCAAGAAACATGGATAATATTTATCTTTCTGCATTGATTGAAAATGGTATTGACTGCAATTCTTATGATATAAATGGGAAAACACCGCTGATCTGCGCTGTTGAAGATTATTCTGAAAGTTCTGTAAAGACACTTCTTAGTTCCGGGGCTTTGGTTAATTTGTCTTCAAAAAAAGATAAGAAAACACCTCTTCATTTTGCGGTAATACGAAATAATAAGGCTATTGTACTTCAATTATTAGAATACAATGCTGACGTCTCATTGAAAGATTCGCAAAACATGACACCTGCTGATTATGCTAATAAATTTGGTTTTGAAGAAATTTATGATTTAATTCAAAATGTGAATAAAAAAAGCCGGTAGAACCGGCTTTTTTTATTACAAACAATCTAAAATTATTTTTTTCTAAGAAGAGCTTCAACTTTTGTCTGAAGTCCAAAAAGGTTAAGAAAACCGGATGCGTCTGTCTGATCATAAAGCTCGCTTTTCTCGAAAGATGCAATATTTTCGCTGTAAAGTGAATATTGTGATTTTCTTCCGACAACCATAGCATGTCCTTTGTAAAGTTTAACCTTGACAGTCCCGGTAACAAATCTCTGTGTTTCGTCAATTAGAGCATCCATTGCTTCTCTTTTTCTCGCGAACC
>JAKJGA010000067.1 GCA_022704645.1 Spirochaetota bacterium | reverse complement strand
GGAATGGAGTTTAAGACAATAGTCGGCGTTCATGACGCTATTTTTATAGGTGTTTCTCTCGATGTCGATCATGCGGTAGGAAAGGAAAAGGCAGATGCAAATACTCCGGGAGTTGTGGCTAAACTCAAACTCACCGACGGATGGGAGTCCTTTCCTATATCGATTGCACTCGGTTATGATTCATTTTATATCGGTGCATACGGAAGAGTTGAAAACAGCGGAAGACGCGATGAGTATTCATCCTCGAAATATAACAGAAAAATTTGCGGTCCGTACTTTGCTATTACAAAACCTCTTTTTGCATTCGGCTCGGAACAATATCTTACCTTCGGCATGCGTCTTCCTGTTCAGCCTGATTACGTGCCTAAAGATGCTACATATTTTGCATCGCTTGATGTTCCGCTTGGAACTATGTTCGCATTCAAGGCAGAAGGTGAAAAGGTTTACTATAACTTCAAAAGGAAAGAAGAATGGCTCGGCAATCTCGGGTTAAAGATGAACTTTACACCGAATGCAGGTGTAATGCTTGCAGTAATTTTTCAGGATGATGAAACTCCATGCCGAATTCTGAAGGTCGAATATGCTTCATCATTTTAATAAAACATTTCTTGTTCTGATAATTATTTCGTGCGGGACTTTGTTCTGCATGGAGAAGCGCATTATATCTGTCAAGAATTCCGCTGGTTCAATTATAAAAATTCAAGTTGAAATTGCACAGAATAATTATGAAAGAACCAGGGGTCTTATGGACAGATCAGGTTTAGATTCAGGTTCCGGAATGCTTTTTATTTTTCCGCGTGAACAATATCTTAATTTTTGGATGAAAAATGTTTCTTTTCCATTAAGCATTGCCTATATTGATTCAAACGGTAAAATTCTTCAAATAACCGATATGAAAGAAAATAATGATCAGCTGACGTATCCTTCGCGGAATCCGGCAAGGTACGCCCTTGAAGTTAACAAGGGTTTTTTTGAAAAGAATCAGATTACCGAGGGTTGTTATGTCGATATTCGGGCATTCGGCGGAAAATGAATAAGGAAAAAATAATACTTATAGGATTGATAGGTACTTCTGATGAAAAGGAGGGTGCCGAATATTCGATATCTGAACTTGCTGAACTTGTTAAAACAACCGGCGGGGAAGTAGTTTCTTCATTTATAATAAAAAAGCAAAGTATTGATCCCGCGCATATTATCGGCAGCGGATGGCTGGATACAATTAAATCTGAGATTGAGAATAAAAATGCGGATGCGGTTGTTTTTGATATTAATAATATAAAAGCCGTTCAGTATAACAATCTTGAGAAATATTTGGATGTAAAAGTCCTGTCTCGTTGTGATGTAATTCTTGATATTTTTGCAATGAGGGCTTCGAGTGCGGAAGCGAAAATACAGGTTGAACTTGCCCAATTGAATAATATGCTTCCCAGAATTCGCGGAAAAGGAATGGTTCTTTCAAGACTTGGCGGAGGTATCGGAACACGCGGCCCGGGAGAAACAAAACTGGAAACCGACAGGCGGCACATTCAGCGTAAGATCCACAAACTGAATGAAAGTCTGAAGGCAATCGAAAAAACACGCTCACTGAAAAGAAAATCGCGTGAAAATGCAGTCAAAATTGCTGTTGCCGGTTATACAAATGCCGGGAAATCCTCACTTGTTTCATTGCTTTCGAAGAAAAATCTTTTTGTTGAAAACAGGCTTTTTGCGACGCTGGATTCTTTTACCCGTGAAGTATATATTTCAGAGAATAAGAAAGTTCTGCTTACCGATACAGTCGGTTTTATCCGCAACCTTCCGGCAACTCTTGTTAAAGCATTCCGTTCTACCTTTGAGGAAATAGTTTTTTCCGACATGGTAATTCATCTTATCGATTCATCAAATCCGAATTACGTAGAATGCATAAAAACTGTTGATGATGAACTTGAAGAAATAGGTTATATGGGAAAAGTGATAAAAGTATTCAATAAAACAGATCTCGCCGGCAGTGAACTACTTCATAAAATCCGGATAGAATATCCCGACGCAGTATTTTGTTCCGTTAAAGATAAAACTGGAATAGAAGCTGTTAAAAATGCAATTTCAATATAATCTTATTGCATGAGTATTTAGCGATTTCCAATAAACACTTTTTTTCATATTGTAATATTGTAACAAAAAAGACTTGAAATGTACCAAAAAAAGCGGATAATTCCGTATCCTATTAAGGATAATATTATGGAGGAATGAATGAAAAAGCTTTTTTTCGCGGCAGTTGCCGTATTTGTGGTATCTGGAAGCAGTGCTCTTTATTCGCAGGGTCTTGAAGCTGGAGGAGCTAAATTCGGTTTCTATGGAGGAGGCGGAGGGAATTATGCCGCAGGTGAATTTCCAAGCGGAACGGATGCGGCGATGGCTGGATCATATTTTTTCGGTGTAAATGGTTTTTATAATCTTTCAGACATGGGTTCGCTTTTCGGGGGGTTGGAATATTCCTATAGCCCGTACAAACTTGAATACAGTCAGACTGGAGTCGAGTATACAACTACAGTTAAAGCTAAATTCCTCGATATTAATCTAGGATTCCGTTTTACAAACTTCCAAGGTTTATACTTTGATGGCGGTCTTTTTGTCGGTACTCCAATGGGTAAATGGAAGACTAAAACAAGCGGTGATTACTCTGATTCTGGTGAAGCTGAAAATAGCGACACTAAAACTGAAGTAGGTCTTCTCGTAGGTGCAGGATACCTTGTTCCTATAGCTGAGACAGCTGATTTAAATATTGGTGTTCTCTTTAAGAGATCCTTTAAATACGGATATAATGATGGAGATAATAAGCTTCGCCGTCAGCTTTTTGCCGTTAAAGCCGGCGTAGAGATGAAATTCTAATTAAAATCCGGCGGAGTTTACTCCGCCGGTTGATATTTGCTTCTAAACGCATTTTTATGCCAATAATACCCCTTAAAGCCGAATTTTCCTTGACAAGCTCAAATATATCGTTATTTTAAAACAGTCTGACTGGTAGAGGACTGATGATAACAGGAATATATCCCGGTACGTTTGATCCATTGACGAATGGCCATATGGATATAATAAGAAGAGGACTCAGGTTGTGCGACCGTTTAATAATTGCGGTTGCTGTAAACCTTTTAAAAAAGCCGCTTTTCTCTGTTGAGGAGAGGCTTGAAATGATTTCTGATTCGTGCAAAGATTTGGGTAATATCGAAGCTGTTTCTTTTAACGGGCTTCTTGTAGATTATTGCAAAGAAAATGGAGTGAATTTTATCATACGCGGAGTCAGGGATTCCGCCGATTTCGGCTATGAGCGCTCTATGGCGCTGATGAACCGGAGACTTCCGGGTGCTCTTGAAACCGTATTCATGGTTTCGGACGGGGAAAGTCATTTTTTATCTTCAAGCATGATTCGAGAGATCGCTTTTCTTGGCGGTGATGTATCCGCTTTTCTTCCTTCAAATGTCCTTCCTTTCCTTAATCGGAAGACCAATCGGGCTTAGCGGCGTTTTGCGTCGTTAGTTTAAAAATGAAATTAATCGGTTGAGGGGGAACTATGAATATCGGAATTATCCTCCTGGTTTCTGTTGCTACTGGTGTTGTGGGGTATATGGCAAGGTCGTATCTCGGCAAGATCAGGCTAAGATCTTCGGAGGCTCAGGCTCAAAGAATTATTCAGGATGCTAAAAGAGAGGCAGAAGCAAAACGCAAAGAATTGCTTCTCGAAGCCAAGGATCAGCTTCTTCAGGAAAAGAATCTTCTTGAAAAAGAAATGCGTGAAAGACGTCAGGAAATCGCAAACATAGAAAAACGATACATGCAGAAGGAAGAGAATCTTGACGCTAAAGTTAATCAGGTTGAGAAACGTGAAAAAGAAATAGAAGTCAGAGAGTCGGATGTATCAGAAAAAGAGGCTGAACTTACAAAGGAATTCGAGCGTTATTTGAAAGAGCTCGAGCGTATTTCAGGTTTGACGCAGGATCAGGCAAAGGCTCAGCTTATGAAATCTCTTGAAGATAATGCCAGATTTGAAGCTCTGAAAATTGTTAACAAAATTGAAGAAGAAGCCAGAAGATCCGCAGATAAAAAAGCCAAAGATATTGTCATCCAGTCGATTCAGCGCAATGTTACTGAATTTACTTCTGAGAATACTGTTACTGCAGTGACTTTGCCTTCTGATGACATGAAGGGAAGAATCATCGGTCGTGAAGGACGCAACATCCGCACACTCGAATCGCTTACCGGCGTTGATATGATCATAGATGATACTCCTGAGGTTGTTGTTATTTCCGGTTATGATCCTGTCAGAAGAGAAATTGCGCGTCTTGCGCTCGAAAGACTGATCCAGAACGGACGTATTCATCCGGCCCGTATAGAAGAGGTTGTTGAAAAGGTAAAACTGGAACTTGAAGAAAGCATGGTTGATGAAGGTGAAAAGTATGCGTTTGAACTCGGAATTCCGGGTTTAAGCAGAGATGCTCTTCTTCATGTCGGTAAATTAAAATACAGAACAAGTTACGGACAGAATGTTTTAAGTCACAGTATTGAAGTTGCCAATATTGCTGCTATCATGGCAGGTGAGCTGAAGCTTGATGTTCAGGTTGCTAAACGCGCCGGCCTTCTTCACGATATCGGAAAGGTGGCAGTTGTAGAAGGTGAAGGCTCGCATGCGCTTATCGGTGCTGACATGGCTAAGAAATACGGAGAAAGCGAGAAGGTAATTAATATAATCGCTTCTCACCATAATGATAAGGAGCCAGAGTCTTTTGAAGCGCTCATTATTCAGGTTGCAGATGCGATTTCTGCGTCACGGCCGGGAGCAAGAAGAGAGTCTCTTGAAAATTACGTTAAACGTCTAGAAGATCTTGAAAACATTGCTACAAGCTTCAAAGGTGTTGAGAAATGTTTTGCAATTCAGGCCGGACGTGAGATCAGAGTGCTTGTATCCAATGATCTTGTAAGCGATGAGCGTGCACAGATTCTCGCACGTGAAGTTGCCGGAAGAATTGAAAATGAGCTCAAGTATCCTGGAATAGTCAGAGTTACAGTTATCAGAGAAACAAGAGCTGTTGAGTTTGCAAAATAATCTCAAAGTTCACTTCGTCTATTCGGCGGAGTGAACTTTAAAGTATATCAATGGGAGAATTCCATTGCTGTTAGATTCATTAAATTCAGTTGAAGATCTTCGCAAGATAAAAGTTGAAGATCTTTCTTCTCTTGCCGATCAAGTCCGCAGATACATGATTGATGTTGTCTCGAAAAACGGCGGACATCTTGCGCCTTCTTTAGGTGTTGTTGATCTTACAATAGCTCTTCATTATGTTTTTAATACTCCATCAGACCGTTTGATATGGGATGTCGGTCATCAGACTTATGCCCATAAAATATTAACCGGACGGAAAAATGATTTTCTTTCGCTGCGTCAGTTCGAGGGACTTAGCGGTTTTCCGAAAGTCGCAGAATCGGATTTTGATTTATATGACACGGGGCATACTTCTACATCACTTTCTCTTGCACTAGGTGAAGCAGTTGCCAGAGATCTTTCGAGAAAGAAGCACCGCGTTATTGCTGTTATCGGTGACGGTGCTCTTACCGGCGGATTGGCATTTGAAGCTCTCAATAATATCGGTCATTTAAAAAAAGATATGATTATCATTCTCAATGATAATGAACATTCTATTTCAAAAAATGTCGGAGCGATGTCGAAATATCTTACAGAACTTATCTCCGGTTCGGCATATAACCGTTTGGTAAGAAAAGTAAGAAGAATGTGCAGAAAGATTCCACTAATCGGGAAATATTTTCCTTATCTCTATGACAGAATAAGAATGGGGATAAAGAATATTTTTGTTCCTGCAAACTTTTTTGAAGATTTCGGAATACGCTATTTCGGACCGATTGACGGTCATGATATCGAACATATGATTCATATTTTTAAAAGAATAAAATCGATTAATTCCGGTCCAAAAGTTATTCATGTTATTACAAAAAAAGGATATGGATATAAGTTTGCAGAAAAAGAGCCGGTACGTTTTCATGGTACACAGCCGTTTGATGTTGATACCGGAAAAGAATATGGGAAAAAGAAGCTTTCTTTTTCTGCTGTTGCCGGAAAAACTCTCTGTTCGCTTGCAGAGAAAGACAGCCGCATTGTAGCTGTTACTGCTGCAATGTCAACAGGTACGGGTCTTGATGAGTTTTCAAAAAAATTTCCTTCAAAATTTTTTGATGTCGGAATTGCTGAACAGCATGCTGTGACTTTTTGCGCGGCTCTGGCAAAGAACGGATACAAACCATATTTTGCGGTTTATTCTTCTTTTATGCAGAGAGCATTTGATCAGCTTATTCATGATGTCGCGGTTATGAATCTTCCTTCTGTCTTTCTTATAGACAGAGCGGGAATAGTCGGAGACGACGGAGAGACTCATCATGGTCTGTTTGATGTTTCAGTTTTTAAGACAATACCAAACTTTGAATTATTGATTCCTTCAGACGGCGAAGATTTGCGCGATATGATTTATTATGCAGCAAAAGCTGATCATCCTATAGCCATCCGTTATCCGCGCGGATATTGCGGAATTGAGTCTGTTGACTGTGCGAAACCCCGCAAAATTGATTTTTCTCTGCCTTCAAAACTTTCATCATCGAAAAATTTGATTATTATTGCTTCTGCAGATATGAAAATCTGCGCTATGGAAGTTTCAGATTTGCTGTCGGCCGCAAAAATTAAATCAGGCGTGGTATTAATACATTCTATTAATGCGCTTGAGTCTGCCGAATTTAGAACATTGATTAAAAATACGGATTCGTTTGCCATGATAGAAAGTGAATATTTGCGAGGCGGATTATCGGAATCAATTCTTTCAATTCTTCCGGAGCAGAAGCGAAGCAAGATGCTTACTTCTTTCGGATTTCCAAGAAAGTTTATAGAGCATGGTCCTGTTGATTTGCTTTATGATAAATACGGGCTATCGTCTCAGAAAATAGCATCAGATATAATTGAAAAGCTTAAGAAAAAATGAAAATCCGTCTTGATAAATATTTATTTGATGAAGGTCTTTCTGACTCGCGCGAAAAAGCAAAAAATGAAATTCTTGCAGGATACGTGAAACTGAATGGTGAAACAGTCAGGGATCCATCCTATATTATTAAAGATGAAATCGATATAACAATTAATCGCCCTGAAAACATTTTTGTTTCAAGAGGCGGAGAAAAAATAAACAAAGCTCTGAAATACTTTTCGATTAATGTTGAAGGTTTAGTCTGTGCGGATCTCGGAGCTTCTACGGGCGGTTTTACTGACTGTCTGCTTCAGCGCGGAGCAAAAAAAGTTTATGCGATTGATGTCGGATATGGTCAGCTCGATTATCGTCTCCGTACGGATAAGCGTGTTATCGTAATGGAAAGGACGAACGCGAGAACAATTTCTCGTGAGCTTTTTGATGAAACAATTAACTTTTTTGTTTCTGATCTTTCATTTATTTCTTTTACTAAAATATTTCCGGCAGTAAGGATTGTTTCCCCTTCTGCAGAAGGAGTTTTTCTTCTAAAACCTCAGTTTGAATCGGAAGGTTTTGAATTGAAAAAAGGGGTAGTCAGAAACGACGATGACAGGCTTGCTATAATACAAAAAACTCTAAGAGAACTTACTTCCATGGGCATGATGGTTAAAGGTTTTACATATTCTCCGATAAAAGGCCCGAAAGGAAATATTGAATATCTGGTTCATTATTCTATGGAGAATCCTGAAAAGGAATTAAATGAAGATATGATATTGAATTCTTATAAGGAGTCTCTTTCTTTAAATGAATAAAAAAAAGCCGCTTTAAGCGGCTTTTTTTTATTTCATATCTGCTTTTAATATTCGTTCGACGGCTTTGTTTACGTTTTCCCTGCTGTTAAAAGCGCTTATTCTGATGTAACCTTCACCGCATTTTCCGAAACCTGATCCCGGTGTGCAGACTACATTTGCTTTATTCAAAAGTTTGTCGAAGAACTCCCATGAATCGGTTCCGGTTTCAACCCATATGTAAGGAGAATTGTCTCCGCCCGTACATGTGTAACCTGCTTTTGAAAGAGCTGTTTTAATTATTTTAGCATTTTCGAGATAGAAGTCGATTATGTCTTTGACCTGTTTTTTGCCTTCTTCGGAATATACCGCCGCTGCTGCTTTCTGAACCGGATACGAAACGCCGTTAAATTTTGTAGTGTGACGTCTGTTCCAAAGCTGTAATAACTGTACAGGTTTTCCTTCTGAAGTGTAAGCTACACATTCTTCAGGTATTACTGTATAGGCGCATCTTGTTCCGGTAAAACCTGCCGTTTTGGAGAATGAACGGAATTCAATTGCAACTTCTTTTGCACCTTCAATTTCATAGATTGAATGAGGAATGTTTTCGTCACGGATGAAGGCTTCATACGCGGCATCAAACAGAATAAGAGATTTATTTTCTCTGGCGTAATTGACCCATTCAGTAAGCTGTTTTTTTGTTGCGACTTCACCTGTAGGATTATTCGGAAAACAAAGATAAATCAGATCTACCTTTTCTTTAGGCAGTTCCGGCACGAATTTGTTGGACTTATTGCATTCAAGATAAACCAGCTTTTCGTAACGTCCGTCCATGCTGATTCCGGTTCTGCCTGCCATTACATTTGTATCTACATATACCGGATAAACAGGATCCGGAATCGCTATTTTAATGTCGTCTGCAAAAAGTTCCTGGATGTTTCCAGTATCGCATTTGGAACCGTCGCTTACGAATATTTCATTAGGTTTTATGTCTGCACCGCGTTTTTGAA
>JAKJGA010000296.1 GCA_022704645.1 Spirochaetota bacterium | reverse complement strand
TTTCGAGCTCTTTAAAGAGAATGCCTGCGAAATTTTGAGCAAACAGATTAACTCCGGAAAAAAGAATTTTTTCTTCTCCCTTTGGTTTTATGAATGCAAATATGTTTTTTGCGGTTTTTGTTGCTGCAGTTTCATATTTTTCAAAAAGCGGTGCATAGTTGTTTTTTTTCGATTTCTTTGTGTCAGCAGATGATTTGTTATCCGCGGAAGAGGAAATGATTTTTGCCGTTTCAAGAGATGAAATTTTTTCATCAGTGAAAATTTTTGAAAAATCAGAATAGCCCTTTGCAAGAGTTTTCGTTTCTGACAGTTTTCCGTGATTGATTTTGTTGATTATTATACGGTCTTTTCCGAAATCTATTTGCGACGCTTCATGTGCGTTTGAGTTGGAAAACTTATATAAAGCAAAAAGTGCATTGTATTCGAGGTAAACGGCACTGATGTTTAATCCGGCATTCGAAAAAGAATTTTTAAATTCTTCGAGATAGTCTGTACGGCATGCCGCTATTATAACATTGCAGCCCTCTTTGGATTTTGAAAGAATCTGATGTACTAAAGTTATCTTGTCTATATCTATCGGTATGTTTTCTTCTGCTTCAATCGGTATAATCTCTGCGATTTTTCTTTCATCGGTAAAGGGAAGAGATATCGTCTTGATGATTACTTTTTCTGACGGCAGTGCCGCAACTATTCTAGATGAACTTATAGCATTTCGGGCGCACAGGGATTTTATTGCACCTGAAATATCGGATTTTTTGCCGGGAGCTAACGGCTCAGAATCAAAGGATAAAAATTCCAGATTGGTAAAATTGGATTTTGCCGTTACCAGTTTTACCGAATCGGATTCTATGTGAAATGCTGCTGTTATCATTTATAGTGTTTTCATATAATAATATTTTTTTATGTTTCTGTTATAGATTCCGAAACTTTCGAAATCGCCTCCAGGTGATGACACAATGACCTTGATTGAAAATATATTTGATGATACAGTCAAGTGATTTTTGCGGATAATAGGATCTGTGATTACCGAAGAGAGTTCTTCGGTAGAAGAGAATGGTTTAATTTTTCTTTTTTCGATAACTTCTTCGGCAAATCCGTCTGTCATGCCGGGGATTGCTATTAATACACGAAACGGGGCGGTATTGATGTTTATTTTATTTAGATCATCAGATGCGTCGTCATTTTTCCCGTTAACTCTGAGATAATCCGATAGTTTTCTTGATTTTTCCCTGGCTATAAGAATTTCCTTATAAGTTTGTTTTGAATCATCGCTTAGAGCCATATCAAAACTCAAATCTTCCTGCTCATAATTTTTATCAACCAGTTTTCCTTCAATGCCGGAGTTGCCTCCCGTGATGCCGTAAAAAAGCGGCCAGCTGAAGCCTTTGATCATCAGGAGTTCGTTTATTGATACCAAGTAGCTGTTTTTCGCGTTTCCGGGTGAACTGAATCTGGAATAATAATCATAAGTTTCGGCACCGTACTGTGATTTTGAGTCATCCTTGTCGATATAATCGAGAATACAACCCGTGTAGTTCTCGTCGAAACCCATGTCTTTGAAAAAATTGTTAAGTATGATATAAGGAAATGTCTGGGAACTGTCAGTAAATTCATTGTAAATGGTATTTACGTTGATTTTACTCTGCTCATCAACAATAATAATTTTGATAGAATATCCGTCCAGATCAAGAGGAGGGATATTCCTTGCCCATAGGTCGTCATATGAATCAGTGTCTGCGGATGTTTTTATATTAAGTGAACCCGTTGTTCCTTTTTTATCAGCGTCAAGTATCATT
>JAKJGA010000295.1 GCA_022704645.1 Spirochaetota bacterium | reverse complement strand
CCGTCCACGATATCCTTGTCGGTGAGAAATCTTTCGCAGCCGTAACAGTAATTTCCGCCGTAGCTTCCGTAATAAATGTCGCCGGTGTCGAAAACTTTCTGCAATACGCTCTGAACAACCTTCTTGTGGCGTTCTTCAGTGGTGCGGATGAAGTCGTCGTATTCGATTCCGAGAAGTTTCCATGCTGATTTGAATTTAGCGCTTATGTCGTCGGTATATGATTTGACGTCGGTTTTCTTTTCGTCGGCAGCTTTCTGAATTTTATCGCCGTGTTCATCAGTGCCGGTCAGAAAATATGTATCAAAACCGCGGAGCTTGTAATGACGTTTAAGAAAATCAGCAACGATGGTGCTGTATGCATGGCCTATATGGGGTTCCGCATTGACGTAATAGATCGGTGTTGTTATATAAAACTTCTTTTCCATGATGTCCTTCTGTTATATTATTAATCTTCTTCTTTTTCTTCATCTGTGTGATTCATTAAGCGTTCGATTACCGGCATTGAAACCGAGAAATTGATGCCGTCTGAAGTGATGTCATTTTTATGAATGTGAAGATATGCATCCATGTATTTCAGTCTGATAGTCTGTTTGAGGGTATCCACTGAATCTACAAAGCATTTATTGTCGCCGATTCGTATTTCGGTTCCCTGCTGAGGCAGGCCGTTATTCAGTTCGCAGTAGACTTCGTATTCATAATCAAGACAGCAGAGCAGTCTTCCGCAGCATCCGGATATTTTCTGACTGTTGAGATTCAGATTCTGTTCCTTTGCCATTTTGATTGAAACCGGCGAAAATACTCCGCGCATTTTTGTACAGCAGAGTGACTGACCGCAGGTTCCGTGTCCGCCGATAATACGTGACTTGTCGCGTACGCCGATCTGGCGCATTTCGATGCGCGTTTTGAAAATTCCGGCAAGGTCGCGGACAAGTTCTCTGAAGTCGACACGGTTTTCTGCGACAAAATAAAATATAATTTTCGATTTGTCGAATATTGCTTTTACGTTGACGAGAGTCATATCGAGATTTTTTTCTTTTGCTTTCAGTTTGCATTCTTCAAAAGATCTTTTTTCGAGATCAATAAGAGAATTGGCCTGAGCGATATCGTCATCGGATGCAAGCCTGAGAATTTTTCCACGGGCTTCGCATTCCTGGCTTTTGCATGCAGGGATGCCCGATAAGACGTAACCTATATCGACACCATGTTCGGTTTCTGCAATGCATGCTGAACCCGGATTGATAAAGATATTATTCGAGTCAAGATTGTATATGGCACAGTTGTTGCGCATTTTTACGCTGGTAAATTCCATTTAAACCTCATATAAGTTTCTCCGCAATACAGTTATAAGAAAGAGCTTTTACTGAAAAAGCCGGATTCAGGTTCCGTGCAGAGCCTTTTTTCGCGGAGAGAAGCATTTTGATAATGTTGTGAAGCGTTTTATCCGCGTCAATATATAAATCGTTCAAAAAAGAGCTGAAGGTTACTTTTCCTGTCAGTTTGTTTTTCAGAAGAAATGAATAAATATTTACGGCTCCGTCAATAAGTCCGTATCCGTCTTTTCCAGACATTGCGGAAAGGGACGCCGGTTCTATAAAAGAATTTGAAAGATACGCTTTCCGTATTCCTGATGCGAAATTTTTAAGTTCCTCTCTCGCTTTTTCTGATGAAAACTTAATTGCGTTTTCCATTGAACCGCCGGAAGCCGCGGCTATAAATTCCTTTTCTGCTTCAGGCATATCTTCCAGCAGTTTTATGACAGATTCGAAGGGAAGGGGCTGAAAGCGGATTACTGATGAACGCGAAAGAAT
>JAKJGA010000294.1 GCA_022704645.1 Spirochaetota bacterium | reverse complement strand
TCAAAACAATAAAGGCGAATGCGGAGGTTATTGATAAATTCTTTGTTGCCTGACTCATAAAAGGGAAAAGCCCGATGATATCCTGAAGGAGCAGAAAGAAAAAAAGAGTCAGGAAGAAAGGAAGATATTTGTTATAGTCATGCGGCATTGCCGGTTTAACGATATCGTCACGGACAAAAAGAACAATTGCTTCTATCATCTGTCCCAGAAATCCGGTCTGTACAAGTTTTTTCTTTTTAAAGCGTCTGAGAATGAGAATTAGAACAATAAAACCTATCCAGTAGAAGATAAAATGATTCGTTAAGGAGAAATCAAAGCTGAAAGATCCTATTTGAACCGGTTTGAATTGAGGAAGCTCTATTTTAATTCCGGGAAATTCAATATAACCGTGATCCGAGAGATGATGCATCAGCGGATCCTGTTCGTGAGCGGGTTCAGTGGGTGTGCGGTAGGGCACCGCGGACAGATTTGCAGAAACAAGCAAAGCCGCTATCAGAAACAGAATTTTTATGCTCTGTCTTGATTTCATAATTCCCCTTTTCTAAAGTTTATCTTTTTTTAACATTATATAAAGATAAACCATTGAAGCAGAAAAACCCCATGCCGCGAAAATTATAGTGAAAAGATACTGGAATCCGAATTTTTTATCAACCCATCTTCCGGCAAGTATCAAACCGAAAACCGCGAAGCATATCGTAAAAGCCAAACCGATTACCCTGTCAAAGATCCTTGCGGATTCATGACTTGAAGAAATCGTTTTCTTGACCTCTTTCTGCATAAGTAACCATAGTTTAGAACGAAGCATAAAGACAAGATTAATTTTAATAAATTTTGATAATTAACGGGGATGTTACAGAAAAGAGAACATTTGAAAATATAATTTAATTCAAAATTAAAAAATGTTTAGTCTGGGTGAATTTGTTAAATATCGCTCTCCCCGGGAATCGAACCCGGGCACCCGGCTCCGGAGGCCGGTGCTCTATCCACTGAGCTAGGAGAGCCGATTGTTGAAGGTCTCTTTGAGTCTTTGCTGCGTCAAGGAGATTTTATTTTCAATTAATTGCTTTAGCAGGGCACACCGTACTGCATATTCCGCATAAAATGCATTCGGTTGATGTCACGGGTTTGCCTTCCTTGATATAACTCATGACATCCACATCCATCGGACATGATGATGAGCATTTTCCGCATTCAATACATTTCTTACCTGAAGGGTATTTCTTTATGCGCGCTAAACGCGACGGAAATTTCATTACAAGGGAAACGGGACACAGAATCTTGCAGAACGCACGTTTTTTGCCGAATGCAAAAGCGAGTATTACGGCGGCGGCATAATAAATAGCGTTTCCGCAGAGAAAAAGAATCAGTTGGTCGAATTTTGCTGTCTGAAAAAGAGTAAGGTCAGATCCGATAATATGACCCTGCATATAGTCGTAACCTGATTTAATGAATAGAAATGGAATAAGAAGTGATGCCGCAAAAACGGGAATTCTAAAAAAAGTATACTTAGACGGGATTTTGCAGTTTGTTTTTATAGGAAGCCATTCGAGTATTGCAGCAGTCCAGCATGCCCATCCGCAGAAACCGCGGCCCCAGATGAGAGGCCCTAAAACTTTTGCGATGGCATAGTGAATGAGAACTCTTGCAAATAATCCGGTTGAAAGAAAATAAGTAAAATAGAAAACGGTTTCTTCCAACTGCATGTTTTCTCTCTGTATTAATCCGAAAAAGACAATGAAAAGAGGACAGATCATTAAAATTGCAATGCGCCTTCCGATGTCGGTGATTTTAAATTTTGCTTCTAAAATCTGAC
>JAKJGA010000293.1 GCA_022704645.1 Spirochaetota bacterium | reverse complement strand
TTGATCTGAAGACTTTTTCCTTTTGCGAGAAGAGCGTTCTCGTCGCCGATTCCGGCTTGTGCCAGAGAAAGATCATCGATAAATGACTGGAGTTCACCGCTTTTTCTGAACTCAAACCACTTTCCGCTTAAAAAATCATTTTCAAGAATTGATGATGCCGTTGTACCGGCGTTCTCTGCTTCAGCACTTTCAGTAAGAGGAATAAAAGGAGTTATTGCAAAACAGATTTTTTCTTCATCGGATAGCAAAGAAAGTCCTGCGAACATGCAGAAAATGATGATTGTTGTTAATATTTTTTTCATTTTAATTCTCCAATGCCTTTATCCAGAATTTGACAGCGGCTCGTTCAGGAGCATTCGGACGGCGTTTGAGATATTCCTTATAGCTTGCTGCAGCTTTAACTTTATCATTGAGAACTCTCTCATATAACAACCCCATGTTTTTATACAGCGGGGCAAAATCGCTTTTTATTGACTGCACTTTCAGAAAAGCCTGCTCAGACTCTTTTCCTTTTTTAAGTGTATAATAAGTTGAGCCCAGATTATTATAGGCTTCATAAAAATTTTGATTAAGAGAGACCGCACGCTGATACATAGTTACGGCGTTTGTATAATTCTTTCTGATATAATTAAGATTACCGAGTTCGTACCAGGAAGGTGCGTGTTTCTGGTCTATCGAAACAGCTGAATTTAATTCTGTTTCCGCTTCCGAAAGTCTGCCTTCCAGAAGAAGTGATTTGCCCAAAGTATAATGCGCAAATGCTGACTGTGGATAAAATTTTACTGCTTCTATTGCGCTTTTTCTGGATGAAAGGATGTCCCCTTTTTCGATCTGAATTTCCGATATCTGACCGTGAATTTCAGATCTCTCAAAATCATCTTTAGCAGAAGAAAGCCTGCTCTTAAGTTCTGAAAGCTTTTTGTTGATATCAGCGTTTTCAGTAATTTTAGATTCGTCCTTGAGCATATCTTCAACGGACTTTTTCTTGGAACATGAGACTAACGATAAAGCTATAAAGCTTATCATAATTACTAAAAATTTATTCACTTTGATCCTCGTTAATGTTTAATAAATTAAAATCATTATTTGTTACAATAAAAAATGCACTACAAAGATATTGATTTTATCATTTTGTTGTATAAATATAAACGATGTCAAGAAACTTGATATAGAAGAGAGAATTTATTATTCCTAATGATTATTGAAATTGTATATTAATTGAATAAAGAAGTTTTCTATCATGTGAAAAAAAGAAACTTACTTTTGTTCCATGTGAACTTTGATAGTTAAGTGTCAAAAAATCGATATTGTCTGTTTCTTCTTCGGGTTTTCCAAATAATTGTATTATGGAAGTTGAAGAAAGACCAAAAAGGTTTAAGTATGGATCATTTATTCCTTTTGAAAGCAGAAAGTGAATAGTTCCTTTTTTCGAAGTATCAAGATAATAAAAAAGTTACATTAAATCAAATAACCTCCTTTTTCACCGCCTTCAGGACCGAGTTCTATGACATGATCCGCTTTTTCTATTATTTCCTTATTGTGTTCAATTGCAATTACAGTATTTCCCCGTGAGGTTAATTCAGAAAAAACTTCTGCTACGCGTTTAACATCTGCAGGGTGAAGACCCGATGACGGTTCGTCTAAAACATAAACAGAAGATACTGTTTTATCATTTGATAGTTCACCGGAAATCTTAATTCTTTGAGCTTCACCGCCGGAAAGAGTCAATGCACTTTGTCCGAGTTTAATATATCCGAGTCCGATTTTTTTCATTGCGGATAATGTTTTGATAACTGTAATATCATCAGAAAAAAATGAT
>JAKJGA010000066.1 GCA_022704645.1 Spirochaetota bacterium | reverse complement strand
CCGCACCTAGTGCATTTATAAGCCGGTATATTATCAAGAATAAAGCAGAAATTGTCTTCGCTGACACGGTAACTGCTTTTGCCTTCCGTTACCGCACCTCCGCAGCTGCATTCCATCCGTCACCTCAGGGGAAAAATCCCGTCAAAACTAATCCATGTCAAATCTTTTATTTGAGGAATATAATTGATTAATCGGCATATTTTGTCCCGCAAACAGAAGAACCCTTTGTTTTAGATTATATGCGAAACAACTTTTCCCAATTACATTTATATTATTGTTTAAAACCTTGACAGAGAAAGTTTTCGAAAATAGACTGAGGTTAATAATGAGCACAGCAATGGAAGTAACAACAGTCACAAAACTTCTTTCAATTTATACGAAATAACAATTACCAATGGATATAAACTTAAACCTCATCTTCGTAATCATTTTTGCCGGCGGCTGGATTTTCTCCAAGCTGTTTTCAAAAATCAAACTTCCAGCAGTTCTCGGAATGGTCGTCTTCGGAATTCTCTGTTCAATCTTTATAAAAGATAGTTCACCCGGCATTCTCTGGGAGCTTTCCCCTTTTCTTAAATCTTTTGCGCTGATAGTCATTCTTTCAAGAGCCGGGCTCGGCATCAGCAAATCCGCTCTCAAGAAAGTCGGGAAAACTGCTATTCTTATGTCATTCGTACCTTGCATAATCGAAGGAACTGCTCTCACTTTTCTTTTACATTATCTCTTTGATTTCAGTTACGAAGTCAGCGGTCTCACTGGTTTCATGCTGGCTGCAGTTTCTCCCGCAGTCATCGTTCCTTCAATGCTTAACCTCAAGGAAAACGGCAGGGGGAAAAAGAATGATGTTCCGACTATTATTTTAGCCGGAGCATCAATAGACGATATTTTTGCCATAACTATTTTTTCCGTTTTTCTCGGGCTCTCGCGCGGAACTTCTCCCGAGATCATCAAAACAATTATCTCAGTTCCGTTATCCGTAACTGCCGGAATAGTTTCGGGAATCATCTGCGGATTTCTTCTTTCTCTATTTTTCAAAAAGTATCATTCGTCCGTCCGCGCAACTGAAAAGGTTCTTATAGTTCTCGTTTTCGCGACAACTCTTGTCCGTCTCGGTGACGTACTTCATTTTGCGGCTCTTTTGGGAGTCATGACCTGCGGCTTCATCATTCTTGAAATGCACGAAAAAATTGCTCATGAACTTTCAGCGAAATTATCAAAAATCTGGATTTTTGCCGAGATCATTCTTTTCGTTCTGATAGGTTTTTCCCTTGATGTTGACACCGCATTTACAGCCGGACCGAAGGCTCTTATCGCGATAACAATCGGTCTTTTATTCCGTTCAATCGGAGTCTTTATCGCAACTGCTTTTTCAGACCTGACATTGAAGGAAAGAGTTTTCTGCATGATTGCATATATCCCCAAGGCAACCGTTCAGGCAGCTCTCGGCGGAGTCGCTCTCAGTTACGGAATCAAAGGCGGAGAAACAATTCTTTCAATTGCCGTAGTTTCCATTCTTTTTACGGCTCCGCTCGGTCTTATCGGCATACGCTCAACCGAAAAATATCTTCTCAAAAACTGAATTTATATTTTATTTTTGCCGCTTCGATGCTATATTTAATCGAGGTGGCTTATGTCAAAAATAATAATAATCGGCGGCGTAGCCGGTGGTGCTACAGCCGCAGCTCGTCTCAGAAGAATCGACGAAAACAGCGAAATTATAATTATAGAACGAGGCGACTACATTTCATACGCTAACTGCGGACTGCCTTACTACATCGGCGGCACAATAGAAAACAGAGATTCACTCTTTGTTCAAACTCCGGATTCTTTCTTCAAAAGATTCAATGTCGATGTGAGAATAAAATCAGAAGTCATATCAATAAACAGGGAAAAGAAAACAGTCACTGTAAAAGATTCATCAGGAAAAACTTACGAAGAAAATTATGATAAGATGGTTCTTTCTCCCGGAGCGGAGCCAATCAAACCCATGATTGACGGAATAGATGATCCTGCGATTTTTACTCTGCGAAGTGTTCCCGATACGGATAAAATCAAGAAATACATAAATGAAAACAAGCCTTCATCAGCAATAGTCATTGGAGGAGGATTCATCGGTCTCGAAATGGCAGAGAATCTTCATGCGCTCGGAATCAAAGTATCTATCGTCGAAATGGCTGATCAGGTAATGACGCCAGTAGATTTCGAAATAGCGGCATACGCGCATCATCACATAAAGACAAAAGGGGTTGATCTATTTCTGGGAGACGGTATTGCTTCATTTTCAAGGAACGGAAATTCCATTTCTGCAAGGCTTAACAGCGGCAGAGAAATTGTTTCCGATATGATTATTCTTTCAATCGGAATAAAACCCGACACCGCATTTTTGAAAAGTTCAGGAATTAATCTCAGCGAAAGAGGTTCGATAATTGTCGATGAATATCTGCGCACTAATGATGAGAACATTTACGCAGTAGGCGACGCAATAGTTTACACCAGCCCGATTACGAACAAACCTCTTCCGGTATTTTTAGCGGGGCCTGCAAACAAACAGGGACGAATAGCTGCCAACAATATTACATTCGGCAACACGGAAAAATACAGGGGTTCAATCGCAACGGCAATAGCCAAGGTTTTTGATCTTACAATAGCTTCATGCGGTCTATCAGAAAAATTCCTAAAAAGCCAGTCAATTAAATGCAAAAGCTCTATAACGATCAGTGCTTCTCACGCGACCTATTATCCGGGTTCGACTACAATGACAATCAAGCTTGTTTTCGATCCCGATAACGGAAAAATCTTTGGAGCACAAATAACAGGTTACGATAATGTTGAATCAAAGATAAACATGATTGCAACAGTAATGGGAATGAACGGCACAGTCAGCGATCTCAGAAACATTGAACACGCCTACGCACCTCCGTATTCGTCGGCAAAAGATCCTGTTAACATTGCGGGATTCACTGCAGAAAATATTTTTAAAGGGGAAGTTCAAACGCTGTCATGGAATGATATAAAAAATATTTATCCATCAGACTGGCAGATCGTCGACGTGAGAACGCCTGAAGAATATGAACTCGGTTCAATCATGCACTCGGTGAATATTCCTCTGGATTCTTTAAGGTCAAGAATAAATGAAATAAACAAGGATAAAAACATTTTGATTTATTGCGCGGTCGGACTAAGAGGTTACGTCGCATTGAAAATCCTTACAAATAAAGGATTCAAAAACATATACAATCTTTCGGGCGGATATAAGCTGTATTCCACTGCATCACAGAAAACAGAAGACGGAATAACCCAGAATTGGACAGGCAGCGATTCGGGCGAAAAATTAAAAGAAACAACTGAAGCTGAAGGAAAATCGTTTACAGTAAACGCATGCGGACTTCAGTGCCCTGGCCCTATAATGCGCCTAAAATCGGAGATCGAAAAACTTTCAGAAGGAGATACTTTGACTATCGAAGCAACCGACGAAGGATTCATGCGTGATGTCGGAGCATGGTGTTTGATGACAAGGAACACCCTTATTTCAGTTAATAATGCGAAAGGAATCGTTACTGCGAAAATAAAAAAAGGCTCTGCAGCACCCGCAAATACAAACAGAGACGGCAAGACGATTGTGGTCTTTTCGGACGATCTCGACAAGGCAATCGCCGCATTCGTTATTGCAAACGGAGCAGCAAGCACAGGAAAGAAAGTTACTATGTTTTTTACATTCTGGGGACTGAATGTCATCAAAAAGACTAAATCGAAATCAAAAAAGGACTTCTTCTCTAAAATGTTTTCATTCATGATGCCGAAAGGAAGCAGAGAACTTGAGCTTTCAAAAATGAATATGTCCGGCATGGGACCGAAAATGATACGCCGGAGGATGAAGAAAAAAAACATTGATTCCCTCGAAACAATGATTAATTCTGCCCTCATGAACAATGTTGAATTCATGGCATGTCAGATGTCCATGGATGTGATGGGGGTCAGAAAAGAAGATTTGATTGACGGAGTCACAATCGGCGGTGTAGCGGCATACCTGAACGAAACCGAGTCAAGCAGTCTCAATCTGTTTATATGATTAACGCTTATTATATTAAATCAAATGGCGGCGCTTTTGAAATGCCGCCATTTTTCTGCAAAAGTTACACTGACTCAATCGAATTAACAGCAAATCCTGCACTGCGGAACATGAAAATGCTGGCATCGGCTCTTTTAGCTTCTGGTCTTCATGAAGCCGGAATCAATCCTCTGTATAATATACAAAGATCCCCACATGGAAAACCGTTTCTACCGGATGAAAAAATCAAATTCTCATATTGTCATACAGGAGGATTATGCGCAGCTGTTATTTCAGACGAAGAATGCGGAATAGATGCTGAAAGTATAAAGAGAAATGCATCATTCGCAGAAATTTCTTCGCGTTTTTTTACCGAAGATGAGAAGGAATATCTTTCTTACAATAATTATTCCGGAGAAATCTTTTATGAAATATGGACAAAGAAAGAAGCCTATCTAAAATTTACCGGGAAAGGACTTGCCGGCGGTTTAAACTCATTTTCAGTTTTATCGCTTGATGAGGAAAATATAACGAGCTTCAGAAAAGAAGATTATATTATCAGTGTCTACGGAAAAGGCAGAGCCGCAATACAGGAAGTTACACCAGCCGATCTTTTTTTAAAACTCGGAATTAAGCTTTAAGAGATTTTCTCATCATTCCGATTGCGTCAGAATATGAAGGAGAACCGAAAATCGCCGATCCTGAAACAAATGTATCGGCTCCCGCAGCTGCTATCATAGCGATATTCGAAGCGGTTATTCCTCCGTCGACTTCAAGACGGATATCCCTTCCTGAACGTTTAATTTTTTCCCTAACAGCTTTGATCTTTGCAATCGAAGAATCGATAAATTTCTGTCTGCCGAAACCGGGGTTGACGCTCATAACAAGAATCATATCAACAATATCAATTATATAATCAAGACATTCCGGAGATGTTGACGGATTTAAAGATATTCCGGCTTTACATCCGCAATCTTTAATAAGGCGAAGCGAGCGGTCAAGATGTTCAGTCGATTCCGGATGTATAGTTATCCAGTCCGCGCCGGACTCTGCGAAGTCTTTAATAAGACTGTCGCACGGCTTTACCATCAAATGAACATCAATCGGAGCCTTTATTCCGTATTTTTTCAGCGACGAACACACAAGCGGCCCTATTGTAAGATTTGGAACATAATGATTATCCATGACATCAAAATGAATCCAGTCTCCGCCGGCTGAAATAACATCTTCACACTCTTTTCCAAGACGTGAGAAATCGGCAGAAAGTATCGAAGGAGCAATCACATACATAAGGCCTCGCTTGTGATCAGTTTTATGAAAATACTAAAACGCGTCAAATATTTTATAAGATTAACAAAGTTGTTCGATCAGCTTTTCCGAAATCAGATATGCTGCCGGACAATAAAGCGTATTCTGAGCGAGCCTTGAAAGTTTCGGCTGCATATTCTTTTCGTCAGTATGAGGATATTCGCGGCATGCACGAGGCCGGATTTCATATACAGAACACAGATTATCTTCAAGCGCAAAAGGACAAGGCATTGATTTAAAAACATAATCATTGTCTTCATCCATCCGGAGATATTTTTCAATAAAGTCCTTTCTTCTTAATCCGCAGTGAGATGACATCTTTTCGATATCAGTTTCATTAAACATAGGACCGAGTTTTCTGCAGCAGTTGGCGCATTTAGTACAGTCTATTTTCTCAAAAACTTCTCCGTGAATCGACTGAAGAATTCGATCAAAAGACTTAATACTGCGCTTAGACAAAATGCTCATTGATTTTTTTGTCTGATTATAACGCGACTTCGCCTTTTCAAGTATTAACAAATATTCTTTTTCCATATTACACCACAAGTATTATTCCATTTTCACGAAGAAATGCCCACTCCGGACTTTCAACTAACACAGCAAACCGCATATCATTTTTTATTTCTGACAAAAGTATTTTCTTTCCGGAAAAAATATCAGCTTCATGCGCGATATGCGAAATTAATTCTAAATTAGTTTCAGAAACTTCTATCGAGTCTGAACCCGATTTATCAGTCAATACAAGAATTTTCTTGTCTCGTTTATTATTGATGCTGATATTTCCCGAAAGATTCCACAAAACATATTTCCCTTCGAGAGGAAAATGATCCTGCGATTCATAAATTCTTTTGACAGAACCGGGTTTAACACCGGGCTTCTTAACTTCAAAATCAAAAAAATCTGATATGGGAGTTTTTATCTGAGAATACATATTATAACTATCAAGTGCAGCACGTAAACCGTTTGAATACCCGGAGTAATCGCAAACATCGCCTGAATATGCTGTTTCATTATTCGCAAAAGGATTCATTTCAGCATGCGATTTAACGCCGTATTTATGAGAATTAATTCCCGAATCACTGTGAATTGTCATCGCATATCTGTGGAAATAAGCAGACGTCAGATATCCGTTTTCAAACATCTGCCTCACAGTCTCAAGAGAATCGAGAATCTCCTGTTCAGTTTGCGTAGGAAAACCGTATATCAGATATGAATGAACCATTATTCCAGCGTTCGAAAAATTAGCACATGACGCAATCGCCTCTTCAAGAGTAACTCCCTTTTTCATAAGTTCAAGAATGCGTCCGTTCGCCGCCTCAAGTCCGCCGCTCACACCGATACAGCCTGCAACAGACAGAAGTCTCGCCGCATCCAGTGTAAAACTTTTTTCAAAGCGGACATTGCCCCACCAGCTTATGTTAAGTTTTCTCTTAATTAATTCCAGAGACAATTCACGCAGTAAAGCAGGCGGCGCGGCTTCATCTGTAAAATGAAATGAATTGATTCCGGTTTCTTTGACAAGTTTATCTATTTTTTCCGCCGCAGAAACTGACGTTTCCGGCTCAAACCGGCAGATATAATCAAGTGCGGTATCGCAGAATGCGCATTTTTTCCAGTAACATCCGTGAGCAAGTGTCATCTTTAGATAAAAATCCGAATTCCACATCGAAAGCATCGGGTTGGTATTGTCCGCCAGCATAAGATACTTGCCTGTATCGATGTCCGAATAATCGGCGAAAAATCCTTCAGAAATTTCTGCATCAGGTTCGTCCGAATCATGAAACGCAATTTGTCCGTTTTCAATCAGAAATGTCCGCTTAAAAGAATAGGATTCTCCGCGCGATTTTTTTATAATGTTGATAAGCGGTTTCTCTCCGTCATCAAGAGTTAAATACTGAACATAATCAAAAAACTTCTTATCATTGATGTTTCTTAGCTCGGTGTTAACGTAACCTCCTCCGGCACATCTAATCTTTTTAGGATAGTTATCCCTTACAAACCGGAGGGCGCGAAGTGCATTGACCAGCGTACCGGGGAAAGGTATACTGACAGCAAAAACTTCCGGATTATATTTTTCAATCTCCGCACGAAGAATATCAAAATACATTTCCGTTATAATATTTTCCTTTAAAACTTCATCTTCAACAGGACGGAAAGTATCTGCCGATACGGAAATTCTTTCAGCGTACTTCGCAAGAGCAAATGAAGAATCTACTGTTTCTGAAATGAATCTTGCCATATCCGCAAGAAAAAATGTGCACATTATTCTTGCTCTCTCAATATCATTATCAGAGGAGACGCCTGAAAGAATAATTTGCGCATGTTCTCCGCTTTCAGGCAGAATTCCGCCTCTGACTATTCTTCTTGCGGAAGCGGTATTGCTTCGCTGAAGAAAATCCAGTACAAAATCAGCCGAATCGGTAAAAGAATCTTTTATAAGAAAAACCTTTTCGGAGAATTTAGAACTGACGGACTGTTCCGCCGAATCAAATATTTTCCTCATTCCATCGGAAGAAAATACTTTATGAGCAAGCATGATACTCATATCACTCTGATGCGCAGAATATCCCATTGATTTCAGATAGCGAATAAGATATCCAGCCGCAGGATACGGGCAATTAAACTGCGTAAACGGCGGCGTAATTATTAAAAGATCAGAACTCACAGTTCTACTTTAATTCCGTAATAGAATTCTTTCTGGCCGTACTTGTCGAATCCGTTTGCAAAACCGGCATACACGGTATGGCTTAGAAAATATCCCGTTGTCATATCAAACATAATTTCACAGCCGGCGCTTCTATAATACTTTTTATCTTTTGAATCCGTTGAAGCGTTTGAGTAAAGTCGCGCCGCTTCAAAAAAAGGCCGGATATAATTTACATGATTAAAAACCGGAATTCTGTCAAAACCGTTATTCAGCCTGAAAAGCGGCATTATATATTCTGCCGTAACAGACTGATAGCGGTTGCCCCACACCTTGTCTTTTTCATATCCGCGTATACCGTCTTCCATATTGTCAAGACTGTTCGTAAAGACTTTTTTTGTACGGGCGAGGGAAAACGGCGTACTGAAATATTCATCCGCATTTGAATGACCGTACTTTCCGGTAAATGAAAAACAGTGATTATAAACAAATGAAGGAAGCCTTAATGAAAGTGCTCCGAAATAATTTTTAAGTTCAGAATCATCACCGAACTTTTTCGAATAATTTTCCGCATAACCGTGAAAAATAAATCCGCGTTCTTTCGTCACTGAATAAGTAAACATCTCAGCAGTATTAAAATCTAAAACAGCTTTTACTACACCCTTATTTCCGTCAAATTCATAAACAACACCGTTTCTGTTATATTCCCAGAATGTTTTCCCCCGGGTATAATATAATCCGAGATTCGCCTGATATTTCATTTTAATATACGGAATTATAAGAATTCCCGAATATGATTTTTCAGTTGTCCGTTTAGTATCCTCTTCAATATCATACGGAAAATCATTTTCTTTCCAGAACAGACGTTCATTCAGATATGATGCTCCGAGTGTAAACAAATGATTAAAATCATAGA
>JAKJGA010000292.1 GCA_022704645.1 Spirochaetota bacterium | reverse complement strand
ATGAAGCAGGGATTTAGCGTATTAAAACCTGTGATGAAACAGGAATCTTCCAAAGCTGCTAAATCCGTAGTAATCTGCACGGTTAAGGGAGATATTCATGATATCGGCAAAAACATTGTAGCTATGATGCTTGAAAATCACGGCTTTAACGTATATGACATGGGCAAAGACATCGACAATGAAATTATTTTAGAAAAAGCTGCAGAGGTCAAAGCGGATATCATTTGTCTAAGTTCTCTTCTTACTACAACAATGCCTGAAATGAAAGCTATGTCGGAACTCATTTCTGCCAAAAAACTTCCTTACAAACTAATGGTGGGAGGAGCAGTAGTAACAGAAGAATATGCCGAATCAATCGGAGCCTACTATAGCAAAGATGCTGTAGAAGCATCTCATGTGGCGAAAAAAATATGTATTCAATAGAAATAATCGCAATTTTATAAAATTAATCATGCCGCTCTCGTTATGACTAAAGGAGGCCGGCATGATTGAAACCACCTGCAATATTTCTTTGGAATCTTACACTAAAATAAGTTATGCATCTAAAAATCACAAAATCCATATAAAAAAGCTAATCAGCTGCATTCTTCAAGAATGCATTAAAATAAAAATCCAACAAAAAACGAAACCAAGCATCTTTGAGCCGGTTAGATATCAGAATAAAAATGGCATAGAAAAAGAATGGAAACTAATCCATGTGAATATTCAGGAGTCGCTATATGAGTCTTGTATAGATTACAGGAGGCTCTATAAAGTATCAGTATCCTCTGTTCTTGAATGGGGAATCAAATATTTAGTGGAGATTGTCATCGAAAAAATTCATTCCAATAATAATTTTGAATCTCAAACAGATAACTATCATATTGATTTCGAACTTCAAACATATTTTAATGATAATTTTATAAATCTATCATACCATGGAAGCATAAAATTAAAAACAGGCTGAAAAATCACTTTCAGCCTGTAACAATTCACTTCACGAATAAAAAAAGACTAAGCAGTTGCCGCTGCAATCGCCGCCCCTATACCTGAACCATCCTTAGCAAGGATAGTAGAAACCTTGCCTGATTTCTCCCGGAACAATTCATCCATCGCCACCTGAATATTTACATCGTAATTCGGAATTTTTTCATACAACGAACCATCGATTGCAATTACATGCTTTCTTTCAATTTTCTGATCAATATGATATACGATACCTACAAATATAGCCGCTACAAGTCTGGCGGATCTGACAGAAACCAAATCAACAATTTCTTTAACAGAAAAAAGCTGATCACGAGTCATTGACGCCAGCCCTAGTTTATCTTTCATCACTTTTGCAGTTGCACCAAAATCAGCTGAGTCTGCAATTATGTTATCAATATCTGCACCGTATATAACATCTTTTTTTGTTATTTCCGAACTCTCAGGAAGAACCCCATCTTTCATCATTTGCTCTAGAATTACTCTGATAATTTCTCCGAGATAATATCCTGAAATCATTTTCTCGAGCTTCTGCAAACCAGGTCTTTCACTTGCTGCATCAATTTTAGCATCAAATCTGGATTGAGGAACTTTGTTGAAATTACCTGACTCAATATTTACTATCATTGGTTTTCCGGTTAACGGATGGTTAGGTTCCAAATAACACGCATTGTGACCAGTTCCGCAAATTGCAGCCATATCAACATCAGTATTAGAATAAGCGGCTGCGAGAAGTGTTCCGACTGTGTCATTTATTACAGCTTTTGGTGTCACATTCTCTATTTTTTTTCTTTTTAAAGAACCTTCTAAAATTTGCGAAACATCATGCCCCTCGACACCGCTTGTTTTAATTTCTTTCGTCCAATA
>JAKJGA010000065.1 GCA_022704645.1 Spirochaetota bacterium | reverse complement strand
TATGCGTATCTTGATCCGGGATCCGGAAGTATGATCGTATCTGTTATAATTGCGATGGTTACAATTCTTATTTATGTTACTAAAAGTTTTATTTACGGAAAGATGAAATCACTCGGCAAGAAGAGCGATATGCCGGATATTAAGCGTGAATACAATGTTGTAGTTTATTCCGAAGGCGGACAGTACTGGAATGTTTTTCATCCGATTTTGAGAGAACTGGATTCTCGCGGCATTCAGACTATGTTTTTTACAAGCCGCAACGATGATCCGGGTCTTGCTCAGGAGTTTACCCATGTTGAAAAGAAATTTATCGGTGAAGGGCACAATGCTTTTTTTGTTCTCAATAAACTTAAAGCAAAAATGATTCTTATGACTACTCCGGGACTCGGCGTTCTTCAGATAAAAAGAAGTAAGGGTGTTAAGCATTATTCTCATATCACTCACGCAACCGGAACATGCTTCAGTTATAAGGCTTTTTCTCTTGATTATTTTGACAGCGTTTTAGTAGGCGGAACTGCAGACAGGGATCTGATTGCTGAGCTTGAAGAAAAACGCAGATCTCAGAAAAAACAGGTTGAAATGATCGGTTCAACCTATCTCGACGAGCTTCGTATAAAACTTAAAAACAGCGGTTATACATATAATATGTTCGGTGAAAAAAAGACTACGGTTCTGGTTTCTCCGACATGGGGAAGTCACGGTCTTCTTTCAAAGTACGGTCAGAAACTTCTAAAAACTCTTTCTGATTGCGGTAAATTCAATATCATTGTCAGACCTCATCCTCAATCGTTTATCTCTGAAAAGAATCTTATGGACGAACTTATGAAAAACTTTCCTGAAACGGAAAGCCTTAAATGGGACAGGGAGAAGGACGGTCTGAATTCAATGTTCCATTCTGATATAATGATAAGTGATTTTTCGGGTATCATTTTTGATTATCTCTTTCTTTTCGAACGTCCGGTTCTGACATTTAAATCGCAGTTCGAAAAACGCGGCCGGGAAGCAATGGATTTGAAAGATGATTCTTATGACATCAAGCTTCTTGACCGTATCGGTAAAACTCTTGCTGAATCGGATATTTCTGAAATAGTTTCGCTGATCAATTCGAGCATTTCAGAAAAACAGGCTCTTAGCGCGGTTGTAAAAGAAGCCGAAGACGCTCTTGCGAGACACCCGGGTGAAGCCGGTAAGCGCGCCGCTGATTTTATTCAGTCGGTAATTAAATCCATCTGATTATTTCGGTACGGTGATTATGATTAGTTTTCCTTTTTCAGGAAGTATTGATATTTTTATGAAAAGAATGATGCAGAGAAATTTATCTGCATTATTCTTTAATATACTTGTTTTTAACGGTATAATTGCTTTTTATTCATTCATTGCTTCGTTATTGATTCCGTCCGGTGTCAATGCGCTTTTTACATCGTATTTACTCTGGATATTCGTGCCTCTGACCGTATTAACTGCATTATTATTCCTTCTTTGGAAACTTATCACAAGAAGAATGGCCTTTTCTCTCGAAAAGGAGTTTGAATCTTTCAAGCTTTCAGATTTCGCTTTCATTCTTCTGCCGATGACTCCGGTAACCCAGTACATATTGTCAAATCAGGATTCCGTAACTGCAAACGGAACTGTAATTCTATTTACAGTTTTCATTGTGCTTACTGCCGTTTGCGGAGTTGTTATCCCTGTTTGTCTTACAAAAATAGTTTCCAAAAAAGTTTCGATGACGGCAGCACTAGCCTTCTTATCAATGATACTTAATATGGCTTCGTTGTCATCGATGAACGCATGGAGCATCAAAGGAATATTCGGTATTCAACTTGGCGTAATGGCTTTAATTCTAATCATCTGTGCGATTATCCGTTTTATTCCTGCAAAGATCGCAGTTCTTGCAATGACCGTTTTTTTCGGTGTAAGTGTTGTTACAGCTGTTATGTCTGATGATACCGAAAAATCTCCAGAAAGCAAATCGAATGAAGTGAAAAAGTTTAAGGTGACGTCAGTTCTTGAAGGCAAAAAAATTAAGCGCAGCAACGATGTTCTTTTTATAGTATTTGAATCATACGCGGACAATGAAACGCTTAAATATTTCGGATATGATAATGAATCTCACGCGGATTATCTGAAATCAAACGGTTTTCATGTGTACCGCGGAATTTATTCTTTGGGTGCTCCTACCGAGCAGTCGCTTTCAAAGGCATTTAACATAGACCGTGATGTCTCGGAACACAAGAAGTACCTTGCCGGAAATACTGCTCTTCATGCATTGCTTGGAGCTCAGGGATATAAGACTCATGGAGTATTTGACAACAACTGGAACCTTCGCGGTCTTTCTATGAATCAGATACGTTATGATTATTCTTTCCCTGCTTCTTCCGGTTCAATGGATTCGGAAGTTTTATTAAGAGCTATTTTTAAGGGCGAGTTCAGCGATGCTGTAAGCTTCGAAGGAATCGATTATAATTCATATCTTGAACAGAAAAAGAAAGTAATCGGAAAGATTTTTAAAGAGCCGGCTTTTATGTATTCGCAGAGTTCATATCCCGGCCACAGCCCGAGCGGAAAAGGAATGAGTCTTGAAGAACAGCCTAAACAGCTTTCGAGTTATCTTTCTAATATTGAAAAAGCGAACAATGAGATGCGTCTTGATGTTGAGGAAATTATAAAGAATAATCCTGATGCAATAGTCATATTTGCAGGAGATCATGGACCGTTTTTGACAAAGACCGGATACGGTGTAAGCAAGGGCCGCGGCGGTTACAAAGCAAGCGATCTTGATCGTTATGATATACAGGACAGATTCGGAATGTTTCTTGCGATAAAATGGCCTGAAGAAAATCTGTCAAAAAAGTATGATATAAAAATTTTACAGGATGTTTTTCCTGCGGTTCTTTCTTATCTGTATGAAGATGATTCGCTGTTTGATACTCTGAGAATGAAACGAATGACGAAGGATAATCACCGGACTCTCGGAGTTTATGTTGAAGACGGAATGATTCACGGCGGAAAGGATGACGGCCAGAAGCTTTTTCTCTCGGAAGATGTTTCTTCTGAAAAAGCAGAATAATTGAGGCATAACAAAGGAGATTTCGATGAGCGGTTTTTCTATATTTAGAAGATTTGATTTGATGCTGAAAAGGATGAGTCAGAGGAATCTTTCGGGATTCTGGATGAATGGTCTAACTTTTTCAGGCATCATCGCTTTGTATTCTTTTATTGCTTCAACCGTTCTGCCTTCAAGCATAAATTCGGTTTTTGCTTCTAAAATGCTTTACATATCATTGCCGTTTACAGTTTTTTTTCTTCTTGGTTATATGGTATGGAAATTAATTTCAAGAAGAATGGCTTTTACCCTTGAAAAGAATTTTGAGAAATTCTCGTTATCTGATTTTGCTCTTATTCTCATTCCGATGACGCCCATTGCCCAGTATATTTTTTCAAATCAGGAATCACTGACAGCTTTAAATTCACTGATTATATTTATACTGTTTGCGATATCAATCGCAGTTTTAGGAATCGTTATACCTGTTCTTCTTTCAAGGATTGCGTCCAAACAGCTGATTATCACTGCTTCACTTGGTTTTTTGAGCACGCTGATGCTGATGGCCTATGTTTCCGCTTCAAGAGGTTGGGATAGAAAGGGAGATATAGGAATTCAGCTCTTGGTTATGCTTATACTGCTTATTGTGCTTTCTCTTCGCAAACTTATTCCGTCAAAAATCACGGTTCTTGCAGTTGTTGCTTTTTTTGCGGCAAATACCGTATCAGGTGTTTTATCGAAAAAACCATCAGAAGAAACCGGTGAAGCTAATACTAAATTCCAGGTCAGTACACTTCTTCAGAACAAAGAAATTAAACGTAAGAACGATGTTCTTTTGATAATATTCGAATCATACGCCGATTTTGAAACGCTTAAGTATTACGGATATGATAATACAGATCAGATAAACTTTCTGAAAGACAGCGGATTCAATGTCTATAAGGGAATATATTCGCTTGGTGCGCCTACTGAACAGTCTCTTTCAAAGCTGTTCAACATCGACAGGGAAGTTTACCGCCACAAAAAATATCTTGCCGGAGGCGGAGCAGTTCAGTCAGTATTCCGCAAACAGGGATATAAAACATATTCCGTTTATCACAGCAGCTGGTATTTGCGCGGGCTTCCGTTAAGCCAGATTGAAAGTGATTACTGCTTTCCTCTGCCGCTAGGCGTCATGGATTCGAAGGTTCTTGTGAAAGCCGTGCTGATGGGAGAATTCACCGACACAGTCAGTTTTGAAGACGTTAAGTATGAATCATTTCTTGAAGAAAAAAATAAAGCAATCGGCAGAAACAGTGAGAATCCGGTTATGCTTTATTCTCACAGCTGCTATCCCGGACACGGCCCGAGCGGACAGGGACTTACTGAAGAAGACCAGTCTAAAGAGAGAGAAGGTTATCTCGGCAGAATTAATAATGCTAATGCAGAGATGCGGCTGAATGTCGAAGAAATACTAAAAAAGAATCCTGATGCGATTGTAATATTTGCAGGAGATCACGGACCGTTTATGACTAAAACCGGTTACGGTTTAAGCCGCGGCCGAGGAAATTTCAAGGCGGCAGATCTTGACAGATATGATATTCAGGACAGATTTGGAATGTTTCTGGCAATTAGATGGCCCGAAAAGAATGTCTCAGAGAAATATGATATTAAAATATTTCAGGATGTTTTTCCCGCTGTGTTCTCGTATCTATATGATGACAATTCTATTTTTGATGCTCTGCGTTTAAAGAGAATGACCAAGGATAATCACCGCACGCTCGGAGTTTATGTTGAAGACGGAATTATTCACGGCGGAAAAGACGACGGGCAGAAATTATTTATTTTAGAATAAGATTAAAGGGTGCGCCGCACCCTTTACCCGGTTTCGCATGGTCTCATGCGATAAGATCAAAAGGGACCGGGCTTCATCCTCGGCGGCTTTCAACATCGTGTTGCCGCCTCGCTCGTGCTCATCGTGAGCACACGGCCAGCCCTTCCCTGAGCGTCAGGATGACGCAAATCCAACGCGGACACACCCACTATGTCAAGCAGCAGCGGTAACTTTTTTCGATTCTTCGTAAATAATTTCTTCTTTCCAAAGCTTGTAAATTACCCTGATCCATTTATTTGATAAAGCTCTAACTGCAACTGAATGTGTCTTGCCTCTCTCTTTCTGCCTGTCATAATAATCTCGCGACCATTTTGAAAATCTCAAAGAAGAAAAAGCAAATTCGTATAAAACAGCTCTTGCACTTTTACTACAGGCTTTGCGCATTATCACTTTATGATACATCCCGCTCTGATAATTCTTTGGAGCTGTGCCAAATAAGCATTGCATTCCATTATAATTATCAAATCTGTCTTTATTATCACCGAATATTGAAAGAAGTTTACATGATAAAATATTACCTGCACCAGGTAGAGATTTGAAAACTTTACCAAGACTATGTGCATCTGTAATTCCTTTCATCTCTGTTTCAATTTCTTTAATTCTGTGATTTGTCATAAGCAACAAATCACAAAGATATTCCGCTTCAATTCGATATGTGAATTCTACATCCTCGGAAATCAATTGATTATATTTTCTAATTTTCCGGATAATTTTATCAATATAATCCTGCCTTCTATATTTATTAAGTTTCAAAAATTCATTAATCTCTTTGTCGGATGCGTTGTTTAAATCAGCAAAGGATGGGTATTTTATAAGCATTTTAAGCTGAACTGTACAAGCAAAGTCACCAAAAAGAGCTTCCTGCAAAGGGAAATATTGTCTAACAACAAAATGAAGCTTATTAATGTGTCTTGCTCTGTTATGAACCATTCTTGTATGAATTATTGAAAGATTTTTCAGTTTTTCAATTTCATGCGAATTATAAAGCAACTCTCGTGTGTAGCGATTATTGCTTCGCAGATATTCCGCAATTGCAACAGCGTCAATGTCATCATTTTTATTTCCAGAAACTTTGAGTGATTCCTTAAATCGTTTAATTTTTAAAGGATTCAGAGAATACAATTTATAACCATGCTCATGAAGATAATCAACAAGCGGACCATGCGGCAATTCGAAACCGATTTTACTTTCTTTTAATTGGTTAATTTCATGATTGAGTATTTCGAATCCATCAAAATCATTTGTGATAGTAAAAGATAAATTCAAATGTCCATTTTCGTCAATTACCCGTACTTTGTGATCCAGAGATGAGTTATCAATACCAATAAAATGCTCCATGATACAAACCTCCATTATTATGATAGTTTCTTCTGCTGCATCCTTATATTGGTTTTTCAACCCACTATAAGCAGTCAGAAGATATGGAGAAACTGTAATGTCCTAAACCTTCATTGAGGCGCGATGTCCTTAGTTTCTCCAATATCAAGATACTGAAAACTACTTCGTGTAGCTAGTATACTATATAACGAGGTCCATTAGCGTTGGACAGTGAAATCCCCGCCCGCTTTTTGTCGGGCGAATTCCTCGCACCGGTTTTTCGCCGGATGCTGCGGTCGCCCGAGTTGAGTCCGCTTTCAGCGGACGTTTTAGGTTTTATTGGCGTCATTCATTATATGCCGAAGCATGTGACCGCTCCTCATCCTGTGTGCCAGGATGGCACTAATCCAACGCGGGCAGGACGCCCGTTAGCGTTGGACAGAGAGATCCCGCTCCCGGCTTTTGTCGCGACAGAACTATCGCGCATTTCTTCGAAATGACAGCGATAGTCTGCGCGAATAATGTATTCGGCTGCAAATGGCAAGTAGATTTCCCCCGGTTACGGAAAATAGTTTTCCCTCAGTGAATAAAAAAATTATACCTCCTTTTTTTGATTTTGCACCCTATAAGAATCACCGTTAAGCGAGAAAACATGAGAATGATGAAGCAGCCGATCCAGTAAAGCTGTGGTCAAAATATCATCTCCCATCATTTCAGCCCAATCGTTAAAGTTTTTGTTAGATGTTACGATTATGGAATTCCTCTCGTACATCTCACTTGTTAAATTAAAAAACAAATTAGCTTCTTTACGGTCTATCGGACTGTATCCTATTTCATCAATTATCAGCAAATCACATTTTAGAATACGATTGATTCTGAAAGCTGATTTTCTATGGATATCAACTGTTTTCAAAGTTTTTATCAGATTGCTCATCCTTTCAAAACATACTGTATATCCGGCATGAATCGCCTCATACGATAAGGCAATTGCAAGATGCGTTTTGCCGAGTCCCGGAGGACCCAGCAGTAAAATATTTTCATGGTTATCTATAAATGAAAAATCAAGAAGATCTTTTATCTGTTTTTCGGTAAGACCTTTGCACAGTTTGAAATTAAATGAACGCAATGTTTTTTCAACCGGGAAATGAGCTCCCGCAAGATTCCTTTTCAGCTTCTTCTCTTTCCGGTATGCTATTTCTCCCTGAAGCAATGAATCCAAAAAATCCATGTATGATGTTGAATTGCATTTCGCCTTCTCAATTTCATCCTCAAGACAATTAGCCGCTCCCGGAAGTTTAAGTGTATTAAGCAGACCGGCGGTTGAACTTAATTTCTTCATAACTTCCCCCCTGCATGAGTGAGAACGTTTAAAAAGGAATTATAATATGAAATCGAACGCTTCGCAACGGGATCATTTATTTCCTTACTGCGTACATTTTTCAGAACAGGTTTTAGTTCTAATAAAATATCCGGAATATTATTTATCGTTTTCTGATCAAAATAACAGTAGCTTTCATGAAGTTGCTTGAATGAATAGTATTCCATTTCAATACAGAATCTGACTGATTCAGTAATGAAATTTTCGTTCTTCATCTCCGGCAAAAAACGCTCCGCAAGTTTCAACTGATCCCTGAAATACCGCTGATATTTCTCATAGCATTTTTCAAGAAAAACAGTCCATTCCGGAAAAACATAACGCGCTTTCAGTGAGTCAATACCTTCGCTGATTTTTCCATCTGTTTTACGGTAGTGATTAGTGTTTTTAATCAGCTTTTGACCGCCTGCGGCTTTAACATGCTCTGCAATCATGTTTTTAGTCTCACTGTCATAAACAATGATTGCGTCGCAGTCTTTTGTTATCAGCACATTACTGCGGGCATACTTGATCGGAACTGAATACCTGCATCCTTCAACACTTATAAGAGACAGTTTATCCGCTAAACGCGTTTCATATTTTTTCTCAAGATCCTTACGGAAAATCGAATCTTTCAAAGGTAACAAAAACGGTATTTCCTCCTCAGCCATTACGGATGGAATCCGCCCTGTACTTTGACTTATTTTCCCATTTGCGGTTCGCATCAGCCATGAGTTAAGGCTTTCTGTTACTTCATTATGGTTATTAAAATTTCTGGCGGAGAAAAAACTTGTCTTAATGAATTTTACAAGATTTTCAACTTTGCCCTTGCTTTCGGGATCGCATTTTCTGCACACGAATAGTTTAAAACCCTGTTCTTCCTGAAAAGTGAGGAATTCTTTTGTCAAAAGTATATCACCGTAATTTTCGCTGACAATTAAAGTTTTGTCCTGATCAATTACAATTTCTTCCGGAATGCCTCCCATATATTCAAAAGCATCCAGCAGATGACTTATTACATCTCTTGTTTTAAAAGGTTTTTCCTGTGTCGCGGCAAATCTTTTTCTGCTGCATGAAAGCAGTGTTGCAAATATATATTCTTTATGTCCATTGCCGATTTTCTCTTCTCCGAAATCAAGCTGCATCTGTTTTCCGGGCTTAGCCTGGTCAACAGGCTCATAAGTCCGGAATTCTGCTTTTTGAATTTCACCGGTATCTTTAAGAAACTTAACATAGTTCCTTAATGTCCGTTCACTGCCGGGAAGGTTTCCGTGCTTTTCCAATAGACAGTCATATATTGATGAGGTATATATTTCACTTTTTGGGTTCTTCCTGAAAATTTCCAATATCTCATCTTTGTATGTTTCATAACTCTTTTCCCGGGTTAAAAGCGTTTTCCGGTATGTTTCAAATTCCGAATCAGTCATACTGCAGTATTTTCTGACTGT
>JAKJGA010000291.1 GCA_022704645.1 Spirochaetota bacterium | reverse complement strand
CGTGCTGGAAGCCAGGTAAGTCAGGAAGCCGCAGATATCATTCTTACGGATGATAATTTTTCTACTATAGTTATGGGAATAAAAGAAGGAAGAACGGTTTTCTATAATCTCCGTAAACTCGTGAAATATCTTATTACGAACAATGTCGGAAAAGTTATTACTGTTGTTCTGTCGCCGATTTTCGGTCCGGCTCCGTCGTTGACGGCGATTCAGCTTCTCTGGTCGAATGTAGTTATGGAAACTGCTCCGGGTGTCGGGCTGACTACCGACCAGTCAACTGATGAAGTAATGAAGAAGAAGCCTTTCAAGCTTGATGCGCCTATTCTTTCCGTACGTGACAGAGTTCATATGCTGATTGACGGTGTAATTTTCGGTGTTCTCATTACAATCGGATATCTTGTTACTTATCATATGACAAATGATCAGGTGCTTGCTCAGACCGCGGCGTTTGCAGTAACACTTCTGTCTCCTCAGATATATGTGTTCATTCTTCGTGACGGAAACCTGATTCGTAAGTTTACCGCACCCAATAAACTTCTGAAAGTGTTTACGCTTTTTATGCTGACTACGATCGGGCTTATTGTTTATGTGCCTGCACTAAATATTGTGTTCAATACTAAACCGATTTATGACGGTATGATATGGGCCATGATTGCCGGTCTTTCAATTTTCACTTCAATCGTGCGCCTCATTCTGATGAGATTCATCAAAGACTGATATTTATAAAGCAAAAGGGAGTATCAGCTCCCTTTTGCTTTTCTATAGTTTTTCGGCTAAAATTATCATTCCCAGAGGTATTCCTGCATTAAGTTTTTCTATTTCTCTATGACCCGCCGAGAGATATATCTGATTTTAGGTTTTAAGACTATGTTTTCATAGATGCAAACCTCTATAGCTTATAGTGAAATATTAAAAAAATCAGAGGCATTCTCAAATAATATTTTATTTAAATCATTCTCAGGAAGTCCGGTTTTAATCAAAGTATCTTTCATAAAAGAAGCATTTACATAAGGAGAATCGCTTCCGAACATCATTCTGCCGATTCCATCCATTTTATTGATTGAGAAAAGGATGTTTTCCGGCGAGAAATTATTGCAGTCGGTATAAATTTTGCTAAGATATTCCCCCGGTGTCTTAGAAAGATTGGAAGAAAAGAATTCCGGAAAGCGCGATGTTTGTATATCAATTCTCTCAATAAGGTACGGCAGTAATGACCATACGTGAGGGCATAAAATTTTCAGATCGGGAAATTTATCAAGCATACCGCTTAGAATCAGTTTGATAACACAAATCGCATCATCAAACCAGTATCCCATAAGCGCGCCGATATTATAACTGCTGTAGTCTTTGTTTACCGGTGATCCGGGATGAAGAATGAGCGGCTTATTCCTTTTTTCAAGAATTTCGTAAACCGGATAAAATTCTTCTCCATCAATTCCTTTTCCTCTTACGTAAGGAAACATTTGCAGTCCTGCAAAATTCATTTCATCAAAACATCTCGATAATTCATGAATTGATTTTTTCATGTCGTAAAATCCAAGACTTGCAATTCCCATAAACCGGTCGGGAAAAGCTCTTGCAATCTCATTGATTCCGTCATTTGCAATGACGGCAAGTTCATCTGAGTCATTGCCGTATGAGCCCTCCGGTCCCGGAGGGCTGAGACTAAGAAGAGTCAGAGAGATTCCCGCTTCATCCATTTCTTTAAGTTTTGCGTTGATGTCGATAGCACTTTTTTTAGCATGATACGGAAGCTTGTCATGTGCTGAGCCGTGTATTGTTATTTTGTTCTCATCAAGCTTTTCAAGCAGCGGATAGTCTCTTCTTTCCGAAACGGCTTTAATCCATTTTTCCGGCAGAAAATG
>JAKJGA010000290.1 GCA_022704645.1 Spirochaetota bacterium | reverse complement strand
TTTTGTCTGCGGAAATGAAAATTGATTTTCTGGTGGGTGATGTATCTGTAAAACCAAGAGGGCTGAGTTCTGTGAAAGCCCGGCGAGGACAGGTAGTAAATCCGGGTGATTCAATTGAAACCGGCGCTAAGAGCATGGCTGTTATTTTTACAAACGGCAACAAAATAACCGTCAGAGAAAAGACAAAAGTTATGCTTTCGGAAAGCAAAGACTCTGCAGGAAAATACGGTTCGCTGTCTGTTTTTGCCGGAAATGTAAACTGTAAGATGAATAAGCTGAAAAAGCAAGGCGGAACATATGAAGTTAATTCCGCATCTGCTGTTGCTGCTGTACGCGGCACGGAATTCGATGTTTCTGTTGCAGATAACGGAGCCACGCTTCTCAATGTAGAAGAGGGTACTGTTGTGCTGACCGGAATTGAAAAATCAGTAGTTGTTGCCGCGAATCAGGAATCTACCGTTCCTCTGGGTTATGATCCGACAGAAGTCAGAATTCAGAAAAAACGCGACTGGAAGATGTGGGCTGAAGAAAATAAAATTGCTCCGGGCAGGGAAAAGGAAGTAGTTAATGGTGCATTGATCCGTGCGAAGAAGCTGGATGCTGACATCGCCTTCCTTGAAGAAGAGATAGAGAAGAAAACGCTTGAAAAAGATGAATTTATAAAATATGCCAGAGCCGCATCTGAAAGCGGAGATGTAAAACTGCGTGATGAATACTTTGCCAAGTCTCATGAGGCTAAACGCCTGGTTTATTCTGCTAAACTGAAAGCATCATATCAGGCAGATAAAATTGCTCTTGTGAAAAATGTTGCAGACGGAGTATTTGCATGGGCAGAAGACAAGTCTTCGCTTAAAGAGGAAGTTTCTGCAATAGCTGCGATATATGAAAAGCATTACAAAAAGTATATTAAGCCTGTTGAAGATGAGGCAGGGATGCGTCAGAGAATTATAGAAAAAAGAAGAAAAAAGAGCGAGGGGAAATGAAAAATTTAAAGTATGTTTTAGTTTTACTTCTGGTTGTAAATGTTTTCTCATGTTTCAGTGATGAGAGTTCTATGGATATTCAGGCGCGGATTGATGCTTTGGAAGAAGCTATCAACAGCAATGATTATGCTGCTTTCCGGGACTGCTTCGATGAAGACGCAGTGAACTTCGATACGTATACTTCGGCAATGTTCTATACTTTAACTGATAACGGAGCAACAAATTACAGCTTCGGAACTCTTTTAATCATAGGGGAAAGTGTCACCTGTACAGCTACAATTACCGAAACAGGTGCAGGAGTTGAACCTACAACATTTGAAATGATTGAACGGGACGGTGATTATTATATTCTTGAATGGAGAGAAGACGGAACTTTGATGTTTGATAAAAAATAAATTTAACATCATGCTTTTCTGAAGCCGGATTTAATCTGTTTTAGAAAAGCATGATTGTGAATAGATGGCTGTTATGAAGAAATATTCTTTGATCTTATTGTTTCTGGTTTTGGTTTCAGCTTGTTCGAAGGCTCCAAAAGATGAAATTCTTAAGGATATATACAAGCTCGGTGAGGCTAAAACTTCATCCGAGGCTGAAGTTTTTTATACAAAGCGGACAGTGGAATTAAGCAGAAAAAGCGATGCCGTCTCGGATATTCTTCTTTCTTTTGAAAGAAAGATATTTGTAAAGGGTTCGGAGTATGAGGTTAAAGATAAAAAAGTTTCGGGTTCTGATGCTGTTATAATTATCCGGATAATCAAAAATCCTTCCATGAATCTCATAGGACTTGAGCTCGAAATTCCGTTGAAATATGAGAACGGAAAATGGAAAATTGACCGCTCAGAGGACATTGTTCCAATATCGAGATAATGCGTTTTTTGTGAAAA
>JAKJGA010000064.1 GCA_022704645.1 Spirochaetota bacterium | reverse complement strand
GCCTGAGAGCGGTAAAAAGGCTGAATAGCCTCCTGTACTCTAATGCCGAATTCTTCTATAAGATGCTGAAACTCTGCAGAAAGATCATCAAGATTCTTTTCTCTTAACCGCAAAGCCTGATATTCTTTATGTTTTTTGTCAATTTCGCTTTTCAGATAATCTACTTCTTTTGATTTTTCTTTCAGGGTAAGTGCAAAATTTTTATTGAGAAGTTTAATCTTCTCTTCATATGTTTTTACGAGAGCTGAAGTTTTTTTCTTCAGTTCTTCCTGTGATTTTTTAAGACATTCAGCCCTTTCTTTGGCTCTTTCTTTTTTTATCACACTTGATATTTTGCTCTTCATTATAAGCATAATTCACCGGATGCTTCGAAAAATAAAGGACTAATATTTTCCCGCTTTGTCTTTTGTCAATACTAATAAATCAGAAAATAATTCTGATCGATAAAGAATTGTTTTTTAACACCATGTTAATATTTAAAAAAGATTTAAAAAAGTCCTTGCAAAGCTAAGCATTTTTTAAAGGATAGAAAAAAACGTTTCGCGGGAACCTAAGTCTAACCGGTCATACCTCGGCGTTAATAAAATATAGATCTTTACAATGAATTTTACGTCGGTTGCAAATATTGCGGGCGGCATCGGACTTTTCCTTATCGGAATGTTCATGTCTACCGAAGGTTTAAGGATGCTTGCGGGTGATTCTCTGCGGAGAATTTTGTCGCGCTTTACCGGCGGTTCTCTGCGCTCAATTTCTCTCGGCGCAGCCCTTACAATACTTGTCCAGTCTTCACATGTCACAACTATTGCTACAATCGGTTTTGTAAGCGCCGGATTAATCACTTTTCATCAATCACTCGGTATAATTTTCGGAGCCAATCTCGGTAAAACTTCAATCGGCTGGATAATATCATTACTCGGATTTAAACTCAAGATCGGACTTATCGCAATGATTGCAGTTGCAGTCGGCGCCACAATGAAGCTTGCTTTTAAAAATTATCTTTCAAAGCTCGGATTTGTCATTGCCGGATTCGGTTTGATATTTATAGGCATTGATTTTCTACAGAACGGAATAAATGATTTCGGATCTCTTTTTTCAATTTCAAACTATATTGATGATTCAATATTTACACGATTTAAACTTCTCGGAATCGGTGTTATAATGACTGTAATTGCCCAGTCCAGCGGTGCCGCTTTGACTATTACCTTAGCAGCAGTACATCTTGGACAGATTTCAGTAGAGCATGCCGCGGCAATGGTAATAGGTCAGAATATCGGTTCAACGTTAACTGCGGCTTTTGCAGCTTTCGGTGCAAGTTCATCAGCAAAAAAAACCGCGTTAGCACATATTTTTTTCAACCTGTTCACGGGAATTATTCTTTTTATTCTTCTTCACCCATTTATAGTATTTATTTCCGGGATATTTTCTTCTGTAATACACGGGGAAGAAGTAATTGCCGTATCACTTTTTCATACATCTTTTAATTTTGTCGGAATTATATTATTTTTACCGTTTATAAAATATTTTTCATCATTTTTATCTTATCTTATTCCGTCAAAAAAATCTTTTACGGAACATCTTGATAAAAACGTTGAAACTCTTCCTGCGGTTGCTGTTGAATCAGCCAGAAGATCAGCACTTGAAATTGTTTCGCATCTATGCACTAAATGTACTCAGGTTCTGCGCACGAATGAAATGAGTTTTAATTCATCTGAAATTAAAAATTCTACAGCTAAAATCGCCGAGTTTATGAGCAGAGTGCGGATGCATCAGGGGATCGATTATGAACGAAAACGAAAAATTTCACTGCTTCATGCGGTTGAACATATTGACTATGTAACAGATTGCGCCGATGAAACAGAAACATGGAAAAACCTCCAAAGATATGATTTGCTTAAAAATCTCCGTGAAGATCTGGCTGCAGAACTCGATAAAATAATTCTTTGGATAAACAATAAAGATGAAAAATATAATGCCAAATCAATTGAAAACGTAAGTGAGCGCATGATAGAATCAAGGAAAAGAGTTCGCGCCAAGATACTTGAAAGTCTTTCAAAAGGCGAAATCGAATCTGAAGATGCTTTTCGGCAGATCGAAGCTTTGAGATGGCTTGAAAGACTTACTTATAGAATATGGCGTTCAGTGTATTATCTCATCGATTAGCATATGATCTCTGTAACAAAACAGAGACCTATATATAGAATTTATTTTTTTAGATAAAGGAGTTATATAATGGATTTGATGAATTCATTTTATGAAAGGGCAAAGACCCTGAACAAGACGATTCTTTTTCCGGAAGGAACTGAATCCCGTACGATTAAGGCTGTTAGTGAAATTGCACAGAAAAAAATAGCGAAACCGGTTCTTCTGGGTGATGAAACTGCAATCAAGGCCAAAGCTTCTTCTGAGGGTGTATCCCTTGAGGGTGTTGAGATAATAAATCCGGTTAAGGATTCAAGATATGAAGAATATTCCAATAAGTTTTTCGAGATGAGAAAAGCGAAAGGAATGACCATCGAGAAAGCGCGTGAGACAATGAAGGATCCGATTTACTTTGCGACTATGATGATACAGTCAAATGCCGCAGACGGACTCGTTTCGGGCGCTGAACATTCTACAGCAGATACGATCAGACCGGCTTTGCAGATAATAAAAACAAAACCGGGTATCAGCGTAGTATCCGGATGCTTCATCATGTACGTTCCGAATTCAACTTTCGGCGATAATGGACTTTTTGTTTTTGCGGATTGTGCGGTTAATCCGGATCCTACAAGCGAACAGCTGGCTGAAATCGCAATATCTTCGGCAGAAACAGCGAAATCACTTTGCTCAATGGAGCCTCGTGTTGCAATGCTTTCTTTCTCGACTAAAAAAAGTGCTGACCATCCAAATGTTGATAAAGTTATAAAAGCATTTGAAATAGCAAAAGAAAAAGCTCCGTCACTTGAAATCGACGGAGAACTTCAGGCAGATGCAGCTCTTGTTGAGTCAGTTGGACAGAAAAAATCACCGGGCAGCAAGGTTGCCGGAAAAGCAAACATTCTTATTTTCCCGGATCTTCAGAGCGGAAATATAGGATATAAGCTTGTTGAACGTCTTGCAAAGGCTCATGCAATAGGACCGTTTCTTCAGGGGCTTAACAAGCCGGTAAACGATCTTTCGCGCGGCTGCAGTGTTCAGGATATAATAGACGTTACGGCTGTTACAGCAATTCAGGCAGCCGGAAAATAATTTTAATAATCGGAGATAAATAATGATAATACTAAGTATTAATTCGGGCAGTTCTTCACTGAAGTTCATGCTCTACAATTACACGAATAAAGAAACCATCTCAACCGGAATTGTTGAACGTGTAGGAATGGAAAGAAGTTTTATTGAATTTACGTGCAGAGATAAATGTAAGGTTAAGATAGAACATAATTGTCCTAATCATGAAGTCGCGATAGAACTAATGATGAAGACGATGACAAATCCTGAATACAATATTCTTCAGTCTGTTGACCAAATAAAAGCTGTCGGACACAGAGTTCTTCACGGTGGAGATGTTATCAAGCAGTCTGTAATAATAGATGATGAGATAATGAAAACATTTAAAGATCTCATCGACCTTGGACCTCTTCACATGCCGCCTAATATAACCGGAATTGAAGCCGCTAAAGCAGTAATGCCGGATGTTCCGCACATGGCAATTATGGATACCGCATTCCATCAGACTATGCCTGCGCATACATATATGTACGCGCTTCCTTATGAATGGTATGAAAATCATAAGGTTAGAAGATACGGTTTTCACGGAACAAGTCATCTTTATGTTTCTAAAAGAGCTGCTGTTCTTCTTGGAAAAGAACCTAAAGATACAAATGCCGTAATTCTTCACATCGGAAACGGTGCTTCGGCATGTGCTATAAAAAACGGTAAATGCTATGACACAAGCATGGGTCTTACTCCGCTTGAAGGTTTGATTATGGGAACACGTTCAGGAGATTTCGACGCAGCGGTAGTTGAATATATAATCGGAAAAGAAAATCTTTCTCCGGCTGAGATGAATAATATTCTTAATAAGAAAAGCGGACATATCGGTATAACCGGCAAGTATTCCGACAGACGTGACTTAGTCGATAATGCCGATAAAGGCGACAAGCGCTGTCAGCTTGCTATAGATATGGAATGCTACCGTTTAAAAAAATATATCGGTTCATATATCGCTGGACTCGGCGGAGCGGACGCTCTTGTTTTTACTGCAGGGGTTGGCGAAATGAGCCCGATAATAAGAGAAAAAGCACTGGAAGGACTTGAGTGTATCGGGCTGAAGCTTGACAAAGAAAAAAATAAAATCTGCAGAAACAGAAATGCTGAATTTGAAATCAGTGCATCTGATTCAAAAATCAAAATATTTGTAATTCCTACAGATGAAGAAATTGTTTTCATAGAAGACGTTGTTGCGCTTCTTCATGGAACATACAAAGATCCTGCTGAATATGTTTATTCTTTTCAGAAGAAAGATTACATTAATGAACAGAGAAAATCTGCATTTGAAGAAGATGTTAAAGAAAAGCCTGATCTCAAAAAGATTGCGGTTTATCCTAAATAAATGAAAGATTCCATAAAAAACTATTATCTAGAAGAAGCAGAAGATATATTTGAAAGATTGGGCGAGGCGCGCTACCGCGCCCGTCAGCTTTTTTCATGGCTCTACGCGAAAAATGTATCATCATTCGATGATATGAGCAATTATTCAAAAGATCTTAGATCAAAATTAACTGAGGAATTTTCTGTTTCTCCTTTGGTTCTTGAAGAAAGACTGCTCTCGAAAATTGACGGTACAGAAAAATTTTTATTTAAAACAGAAGACGGGCACTTTATTGAATCGGTTCTTCTTCGTAATGAGGCAAGCGATGACGGTCGTTTGACGATATGTATTTCAAGCCAGATAGGATGCGCCATGGGCTGCACCTTCTGTTCAACAGCAAAAATCGGTTTTATTCGTAATCTTACTGTTGCGGAAATTCTTGACCAGATAATACATGTCAGAAGAGTTACCGGTCTTTTAAATAATAATATTGTTTTTATGGGGATGGGGGAACCTTTCAACAATTATGACAATGTGATTAAAGCCGCTAATATTATGAATTACAGCTTCGGTTTTCATATATCGGTCAGAAAAATTACAATTTCAACATGCGGAATTCTACCTGCAATCAAGAGATACGTAAAAGAAAAACATCTTTTCAATCTTGCAATTTCTTTAAATGACAGCGACCCGGCATTGCGTAAAATAAACATGCCTGTTGAGAATAAATATCCGATTAAAGAGGTAGCCGATTTTATAAATAAGAATCCCGCTGCGGGATATAACCGTATGACTATTGAATATGTCATGAGAAAAGACAATATCTCAAAGAAAAACGCCGAAGAAATAAATAAACTTTTCAAGTTTGCTCACGTGATGCTGAATTTAATACCGCTTAATTCACCAGAATGTCCGGTTAAAAAAGATATTGAAAAATTTATGCAGTATTGTTCGATCATGAATATTCCTATAATTGTAAGAAAATCGCTCGGTTCTGATATATCAGGAGGATGCGGTCAGCTTGCAGGAAAAAAATACTCCGGCGGATCCGGCGAAATAATTGAGGTATAATGAATTTTATTTTTGCACTTTTAAGTTTTGTTAAACGTCATAAAATTCTGGTATTTGTTGTTATTCCTTCGTGTGTTTTTCTTTTGTTTTCAGCTTACGCCGCTTTTGTTTATGTGCAATGGCGAAGTGACAGGCCTCTTGCACTTGACAGACTTGCTAAATACAAACAGCTTATTGACAGAACCGAGGATATCAACCGCGGGCTTGTTTACTCTGCCTCGGATATCGATGTCGGCAAAAAAGTTGTCGAAGTTCCGAGCAGAATTTATGACAGAAACGGCGAAATCATAGGTGAATATTTTAATCAGAAGCGCGAACTTATTCCTTTTAACTCAATTCCGAAAGATATTATTAATGCAGTTGTAGCAAGTGAAGACAGGGATTTCTACAAACATAAGGGGATCAATCCAAAAGGCATATTCAGAGCGGTTTTAAAAAATGTTTTCAGTTTCAGTTTTTCCCAGGGCGGAAGTACAGTCACACAGCAGCTTGCAAAAAACTTTTTTACTGATATGGATAAAAGTATAAAACGAAAAATATATGAAGCCTTTTGTGCATACGAAATAGAAAGGCTTTATGACAAAGATGATATAATGTCTATGTATCTTAATCTCATTTATTTCGGAAACGGCGCCTATGGAGTAGAATCCGCTTCAAAAATGTTTTTCGGAAAAAGCGCAATAGAATGCAATACAGCGGAATGCGCTATGATCGTTTCAACTATTTCAAACCCGCTTTATTACTCTCCGATGAATAATCTGAACAATTCTGTTAAAAAAACGAATGTCATATTAAATTCTCTTGCTGATGCGGGATTCTTTTCTGAAAAAAAAGCTGATTTTCTTTATAAGGAATTTTTGAATAAATGGGATATCAAGTTTAACGATGACGGAAAAGCTCAATCATCGCTCATAGCCTCTTCCGGAATGAGTATGTATAGAATAAACAGAGCTCCATATTTTAATGAATATGTCAGAAGAATAATCGTTGAAAAATTCGGCGAGGATTCACTGCGTTCAGGCGGACTTTCCATTTATACAACAATAGACGGAAGAAAACAGGATATCGCACGTAACGCACTCGTTGACGGTGTTTCAAGATTGCGTTCCGGCTATTCCGGAAAACATCCTGAATCTGTGAGCGGAGCCATGGTTTCAATAAATCCTTCAACAGGTGAAATTATTTCATATGTCGGCGGATTTGAGTTTAATTCAAAGAATCAGCTCGATCTGGTAAGCCAGAGCCGCCGTCAGCCGGGTTCATCATTTAAACCGCTTGTGTATTGTGCGGCTTTTGAAGATAAGGATATTACACCTGCGACAATAATTAAAGATGAAAAAGTTAAATTCGGAAAATATTCACCATCGAATTATAGCGGGACGTATTCGGGTGATGTAACAGTTCACCAGGCTCTTGTCCGGTCAATCAATACCATTGCAGTCAAAGTTCTTGATAAAACGGGTTATTCCACTGTACGAAAATATATTCAGGATTCGCTGGAATTATCAGGTTCTGAAGCAGATAAAAGGTTTCAAAAAACTTTATCAATGGCTCTTGGAACTTACGAACTTTCACCGCTTGAAAATGCTACACTTCATGCTGTTATTGTCAACGGCGGCGATTTTGTAAAACCATGGGGAATAAAATCCGTTAAGGATTTTAACGGGAATATGGTCTGGGACGCAGAAGAAGAAGAAAAAACATATATAGAAAAGAAACGTAATTCTCTTGGGAAAATTATTTCACCGCAGGCTGCCGCAGTAACTGTAAATGTTTTAAGGTATGTTCTTAAAAAAGGCGGTACGGGACAATATGTAACATCCGCTTATAGGATTGATTTTCAGGCTGCTGGTAAAACAGGAACTTCAACCAATTACAATGATGCTTGGTTTGTAGGATATACTTCAGATTCTGTAACTGCTATATGGATGGGAAATACCAAAGGTGCCATTTCTCTAGGGCGCGGCAAAAGCGGCGGTTCTCTTTGTGCACCGGTCTGGGGAAGATATATTTCTGCAGCATGTTCTGAAGAAAAACCTTCTGATTTTATTATTCCCGAAGAAGGAATATCGCGTCAGACGATATGTCTTGACAGCGGAAAAGTCCCGAAAGATAATGCCTTTTGCCCTGAAACCGCAACAGATGAATTATTTTTAAGCGGTACAGAACCAGGCGAATATTGCGACATCCATTCCGGTTCGGCATCGGTACCTAAAAATGTAGTCTCTGAGGAGTAGCGAACATATGAATAAATTTTTATTATTGCCGGCGCTTCTTTGTATCAGCTATTTTGCATGGCCCGTCAAAAGCGGACGCGTCACTTCAAGTTTTGCAGAATTCCGACCCGACCACCTTCATGACGGAGTTGATATGATAAGCTCTTCTTATGATGTATTTCCTGTTGAAGATGGTGAACTTCTGTATATGTGGAATAAGGATCTTTTTCCTTTTGATGATTATACCGGCAGCGGCAATTATAAATTTATTTCTCACAGTGCATTCATCTCACAATACCTGCATCTTGATGATTCTTCCAATAGTGCGAAAAAAGCTGTTACTTCTGAACCAATTGGGAAATATGCAAATACCGGAAGAAGTTTCGGTAATCATATTCATTTCTGTATTATTCAGCCTAAAGACTGGTCCAGTATAAACCCATTTACAATGGCTCAACCGATTGAAGATAAACGCCAGCCGGTAATTTCGGATATTGCCTTTGATATTGACGGAAAGATTATGATTGTGAAAGACAAAACAACTGTCAGACTGACAAAAGACAGACCACTCTTAATAAAAGCATTTGATGAGATAAACAAAGGTGACCGTCATGGTCTTTACGCATTAAAGGTTTATCATAACAGCAAAATTATCCTGGATATCAAATTTGATAAAATTGTATCAAAAGACGGTCAGCTTCTATTATCAGGAAGAAAATTCGAGAATATATTTAATTCTTCTTTTTATCTAGTCAGCGGAATAAAATGGAACAATGGTGAAAATTCTTTTTCTGTAAGAGCTCTTGATTATTCCGGTAATGAAACCGTAAAGGATTTTACACTTATTGCTAATAAAGAATTCTGATATGGGAAATTCTATTTCAAAATACAGAAGAATGCGTAAAATAAAGCAGAATGACATGGCTAAAGCTATGGGAGTTACCCCGTCATACTTATGCAAAATAGAAAGAGACAGCATAGATGCACCTGAATTATTTAAGAAAAGCTGTGCAGAATATCTTGATGTAGAATTAAACGTTCTTTTTTCTCCTTCCAAAAAGGTTATTGTCGAATCTGATTCTAACATGCTTTGGAATGAACGGACAAAAAAGGGAATTACCCAAAGAGAACTTGCCGCTATGCTTAAATGTTCTCCATCTTATCTTTCAAAAATTGAAAAAGGTGAAATTGATCCGCCGCTTGAGTTTAAAAAAGAATGTGCTAAAATATTCAGAAAAAAAGC